>JBDTZT010000083.1:0-9647 GCA_040005005.1 Actinomycetota bacterium | reverse complement strand
GTTACGAAGTCGTCAATGAAGAATACAACCGCTTGCTCGGCAGAGGCATTTCCCGCACTTATGCGTAATCAGCCCGCAACAACCGCGCCTTCTTCTGTTACGATTTTATTTACTGATTATCGAAAGATAATTGTTCTTTTACAAATTCACCACTCGACATCGGGATTGGCTTAACCAACTTCTTCTTGTGCCGTCTGCTGTCTTTTACGACGCGACCGAACAAGGGGATTATGATAACCGAAACCGCCAAACCTAACAATCGCTTACTTTCCGCATTATCAACCAAAGCCTACCGGCAGCTGCTTCCGAAAACTGAACGGATTGCTTTAGAATTTGCCGGAACCATTTACAATTCGGGTGACGTTATCCACCACCTTTATTTTCCCGACAGCGGAATCATTTCTCTGCTCTCCGCCGTCGAAGCTAATTCGACGATCGAGGTCGGCATCGTCGGCAATGAAGGAATAGTCGGATTGCCCGTCTTTCTGGGCGTCAAAACTTCGATTAACCGCGCCGTCGTGCAAGGCGTCGGGTTTGCTTTGAAAATATCATCGGAAGATTTTCTCGACGAATGTAAAAACGGTGAATTGCCGAAAATTCTGCAACGCTTTACTCATTCGCTGATGACGCAAATCTCGCAATCAGCGGCTTGCAATCGCTTTCACGAGATTGAACCGCGGCTGGCGCGTTGGCTGCTGATGACCGCTGACCGGATGCAGTCGGACGAATTTCAAATCACGCAGGAATTTCTGTCAAATATGCTCGGCGTCCGGCGCGAAGCCGTCAACAAAGCCGCCACGAATTTCCAGCAAAAGCAATTAATCAGTTACAGCCGCGGCAATATTTCAATCCTCGATCACCAAGGCTTGAAAGAATCGGCTTGCAGCTGCTATCAAATCATTAAGCGAGACTATGATAATTTTTTGAATTAATTCTCTTTTCGGAGAGTTTTAATATCGCGCTTGAAAACTTTGAGCAAGCAATTGCGGATTCAATTCAATAAAAAATTCAAATTTATTTTACGAGGCGGTTCCACGACCGTCTTTTTCCTGTTCAAATTTTCCGACCAAAATGCCACAATAGAAGCTTGAATGACACCGCTTGAAATTTTCGCAAATATTTTTAACCTGATCTCGGTTTTTCTTGCCAATCGTAATAACGTTCATACCTGGTGGACGGGAATTATCGGCACCATCTTGTTCGGCTTTATGTTTTTTGAGGTCAAACTTTACGCCGACGTTATTTTGCAGGTTTTCTTTATCATCACCAACATTTACGGCTGGTGGATTTGGCTTTACGGCGGCGCGGAAAAGCGCGAGCTGCCGATTTCGCGGATTGCTTTGCCGCTATTGATTTTCTTCGCGGTTTTGGCGATCGTCATTACCGTCGGACATGGTTATTTACTTCACAGTTTGACCGATGCGAGCTTTCCGTTTGTTGATTCGATAGTTTTGGTTTTCAGCATCATCGCGCAGTTTTTGCTGATGCAGCGCAAGCTCGAAAGCTGGTATTTCTGGATTTTGGTTGATGCGGTCGCCTGTCCGCTTTACGCCGCGAAAGAACTTTATCTGACTTCGGCAATCTATTTTGTGTTTTTAATTCGGGCGGTTTGGGGATTGCTAAACTGGCTGAAACTTTGGCGTTCGACGCAGCAAACGGCAGAAACCCGCGCGTGAGCAAGGGTGCAATTATTTTGTAATCAATGAAGAGATTCCGCAACGGACTAATCGTCGGCAAATTTTCACCGCTTCACAAAGGACACGAATTGCTCATCAATCGCGCTTTGGGAGAATGCGAAACGCTTTATATTTTCAGTTATTACACGCCCGAATTTGCGGGCTGCGAAGCGCACAAACGCGAACATTGGCTGAAAACTCTTTTTCCTACCACCCGAATCTTTGTGATTGACGACGTTTTCGTTCAAAAGCGTTTCAACATTTCGCTTCCCGCCAATTCTGCCGACGATTTGGAAGAACGCCGCTTTGTTGGTTTTCTCTGGCTCAATCTGGTCAACGAACCGCTTGACGCGGTTTTTACAAGCGAAAACTACGGCGTCGGCTACGCCCAAGAGATGAGCAATTATTTTGCGAATTTCACAAATTTCCCTGCCGTCGAGCATATTCTCGTTGATTTAGAGCGCGAACAAATCCCGATTTCGGGAACAAAATTGCGCAGCGATATTCACAATTTCAAAAAATATCTTGCGCCCGTTGTTTATGCTTCATTCGTCGAACGAATCTGCTTTCTAGGCGGGGAATCGAGCGGCAAAAGCACGATTGCCGAACATCTCGCCAAAGAATTCAACACCAAATTTGTCGCCGAATACGGGCGCACTTTGTCAGAAGAGAAAGACAATCAACTCGTCTATGAAGATCTATTAAAGATCGCCAAAACGCACACTGCCGATGAAGAAAAACTCGCAGCGGAAGCCGACCGTTATTTATTTATTGACACCACGCCGCTGACGACCTTGCTTTACAGCCGCCATCTTTTCGGCAAAGCCGACCCCGAATTAATCTGGCTTTCCTTTCGCCGCTACGACCGTACATTCCTGTGTGCGCCCGATTTTCCTTTTGTTCAGGACGGCGGGCGCGAAGGCAACGGTTTTCGTGAACGCCAACACGAATGGTATCTCGAAACGCTCGCCGAACGGCAAATTCCCTACACACTTCTTGAAGGCAATCTACAAACGCGCATCGAGAAAGTAAAAACCATCTTGCGGAATCTTTAATTTCCCCGAAACCGTAAGTTCCGTAGATTCATATTTTCAGACATAAAAAACTGCGCAAGGATTTCCCAACTTTCGCGCAGTTTTCTCTTTTATTTGAACAATTTTATTTAATAACTTGCCGGCGATGAATATTTCTCGACTTTATCGCGGCTGAGAGTGAAAATATTATCGTTTGAATCAACCACCATTTTTTCGATATAATCCGTGCCGACCGGAATACTTCGCAGCATTACGCCTTCGACCGAAAGCACGTTGATTTGTTTTTTGCCGCTGTCGTTGGCGTAAATTTCGCCTTTTGAGTTAAGTGCGATTGAACTGCTGAAAATTCCGAGTGAGCTTGCGCTGTTCCAGGTAAAACGGTCAACATAGCTGCCGTCGGCTTTGAAGCGGTAAATATAGCCGATGTTATCTGTCATTATATAACCGTTCAATAGAAAAATATCGCCCGTGACGCTGACGACCAGACTGCCTTTCGTCAACACAGTCGGATTCTTTATCTGTCCTCTCAAAAGATTTTTATATTTTATCTCGGCTTTTCCGTCTGGCGAGACGACGATGATATTTTCGCCTTCGGGAAACGATGCTGCAAAAATGGTGAGTTTGTCGTCGTTTTGCATAAACATATCCAAAACCCGCGCTTCCTGCTGTTTGTTCATCCATTTATCACCGTAAATGGCAATTTTATCAATGAATTTGCCCGTGTTTCCGTCGTAACGCAAAAGTTCGCCGGCGGCAACGACCGCGTAAAGCGTGTTTTTGCTGTCAATCGCCAGATTGGTTATCCTATTTGTATATTTATTGTCAGCCTTGGTGATGCTTTCCGTCACATTCCAGAGTTTAACGAACTTGCCGCTTGCATCAAACTTCTGAATCCGCAGCGTTCCGTCGCCGACGTAAATGCTGCCATCTTTGCCGACCGCCAGCGCCGAAGCATTTTTGAACTGTCCTTCGCCAAGTCCGGCGCTTCCGAATGTCAATAAAAAGTTTTCCGTTTTTCCGGGTGATGAGTTTGGCGAAGGATAGCTGCGCGAATTTGAGCGCGGCGGCGGCATTTTGGAAACGATCGTAATAATAAAAAAAGCAACGATCCCGATAGTTCCCAAAATTAAGACAACCGGAATGGCAATCAGCGCGCTCATCGCAAATTTTTCCTTTCCGCTGAGCGGTTCTTTGGTTTTTTTATTTGGATAAACCTGCGTCATTTGCGCGTTCGGAGCGGAGAATTGATTGACCAGAGTTGACCCGCAATTGGTGCAAAAGGTCATTGAGTCGTTTGAATTATTAATGATTTCGTTTCCGCAAACTTTGCAAATTTGTCTGTTCATTCGTTAGTTTTCCTCTTTTATTATTAGAAGTGTAAGAAATAAGAAGCGTTCCGGCAACATTTTTGCCCTATTAAAAGATTGTACTCTTTATTATTTGCCGAAAACAATCAAAAAAGTGCGCCTGATTATTCAAGCGCACTGACCGGCTCAAACTTTAGATTGTTTTATCCTTTGGCTTTTTTGATTTCTTCAACCAAAGTCGGCACCACTTCAAACAGATCGCCGACAATGCCGTAATCGGCAATATCGAAAATCGGTGCTTCCGCGTCTTTGTTGATGGCGATGATGGTTCCCGCGTTTTTCATCCCGACGATATGCTGAATCGCACCCGAAATGCCGAGCGCAATATATACTTTCGGCGCGACGGTTTGCCCTGACGAGCCGATTTGCCGGTCAATCGGCAGCCATTCGGCATCGCAGATCGGACGCGAAGCCGCCAAATCTGCGCCGAGCGCGTCAGCCAAGCCTTGCGCCACCGCGATGTTTTCCTGCGATTTGATGCCGCGACCGACCGCGACGATGATTTCCGATTTCGATAAATCAACCGATGCTTTCGCTTCCTGAAAAGGTTCTTCGGCAACCATTCGCACTTCGCCGATATTGACATCAATTGATTCAACGCGCGCGCTTCCTTTCTCTGCCGTTTCGCCGCGAAACGCGCCCGATTGAAACGTCACGAAAAAGGGCGCGTCGCCGCCGATTGAAACGTCAGCGTCTAATTTGCCTAAAAAGATGCGGCGCGTCAAAACGAGTTTTCCGCCGTCAGCTTGATAACGAATGCAATCGCCGACAACTTCTCTGCCAAGCCGGGCGGCAATCTTCGGCGCAAAATCGCGCACCTGATAACTGTGCGACATCACGACGTATTGCGGATTTTCCTTTTTGATGATTTCTTCAAAAGCATCGGCGTAAGCATCGGGCGTGTAAATGCCGAGCTTATCGTTTTTTGCGACGATGACTTTTTCTAGCTCGTAACCGGCAATTGTCTCCGCCAAAGCGCAATCTTTATCGCACGGAATGACAGCGGAAACCTTCAATCCCAAATCCTTCCCGATACTCTGCGCGGCCGCCACCGCTTCGAGCGAGGCTTTGTTCAGGACGCAGTTTTTATGTTCGATGAAAACTAAAATGTCGCTCATATTATTTCGATTTTGCGGGGACAAATAAAAGATAAATTATGGCAAAAAGACCGAAACTTGGCAAACGCCGCCTTTCGGTCTTTTCGATTGTCTTTAAGCTAAAGTCAATTTATTTAACTGTGAAATTAGCCACCGGATAATCAGGCGCGGTATTAACCACGGATGATTGTCCCCAAAGAATCTGGCTGGTCGCGCTTTTTGAGCCTTTCACATAGAAAGACGCCGCCCCTTGTCCGCTTCGCCAAACCGCAAAGTCGGTGCGATTGTCGCCGTCATAATCGCCCGGCACCAGATAATCCGTCGCCGGATTGCCCCAGGTGACAAATAAAAGCGAACTCGTCGCGCTTTGCAGAACATACCAGTCAAAGACCGAACCGTTCGTGCGAACCGCCGCCAGATCGGTTCGGCCGTCCGCATCAAAATCGCCCGTCACGAATTTATCGGTCGGCAAACCGTATTGAAATATGCGCGTGGTGCCGCCCGAGAGACGCTGCCAATGTTGGGCTAATCCGCCGTTGTTGCGGACAATACTGAAATCAGCTTTGCCGTCGCCGTCAAAATCGCCCGGAATTGCCGTGTCGCCCGTCGTTCCCCACGGAACAAAGGTGACCGCGCCGCCCGGATTGCTCAAAGAACCGCGATAATAGAAAGTTCCGCTTGCTCCGGCACGATAAACCGCCGGATCGGCTTTGCCGTCGCCGTCAAAGTCGTCAACGATGCTCGGGTCGTCGCCGGTTTGCCCGAATTGCTCGAAACGAAGTGCGTTGTTCGAACTTTGCAGAATATAAAATCCGGCGGTCAAGGGTGCGCCCGAACGCCAAACCGCAATATCGGTTTTGCCGTCGCCGTCAAAATCCGCCGGTGTTGCTTTGTCGCCCGCCGCAAATCCGACTCCGGTTCCCCAATCTGCCGAGGAATTTGTGCCTAAACTGTTACTTATCCACCAGGTCGTCTGTCCGGTTGCGCTGGCTGAACGGGCAACGGCAAAATCCGTTTTATTGTCGCCGTCAAAATCTATCGTTCGCGAACTCGGCGCGAGCGGCGCACCTGAAATTACGCCGTCAAGTTTGAAGGGAAATTCCATTTGCACATCAGGCACGAGAGTTGGCTGCGGAGTCGCCGCCGGTTCACCGATGTCAATTAAATCGCTCCACGTCGAGTTTGTGCCGATAAATTGACGCGCATTCCAATTTGGCAGGCTGCGGGCGCCGACAACGGTCGTTAATGGCGAAAAATTACCGTTGGCGCCGCCGTCCAGTTGAAAATCAACCCAATAAACTCCGGCCGTCAAAGCGGCTCCCGGACTGACCGCAAGATTGATCTGCCATATTTTACGAGTCGTTCCCGTCGCCGACGGAGCGACCCCGCCGGCACCGCCGAGTGTGTTGCCGATTCGAAACCAGGTTGAATCGGTCGAAGTAGTCAACCGGTTGGTCGTCGTGTCGCCAAAAACAATCGTGCTTCCCGCATCGCCCGGTCGGCCGTTCCAAATCCGCAAATTTCCGCCGACAAACGGATTCGCCACGGAACCTGTTTGATAACCGTAAACGATGACATTATTGATCGTCCAAGTTTGCCCGACCGGAACAATGAAATTATCCGCGCAACGGTTGTTGGTTGCCGTGCCGATGACTTGGCAACCGGCGCCGAGTGTCGTGTTTGAAAAATTCGAGCCGTTCTCGGTTGACAGTTCGCTCCATTGAAAACCGCCGGGCGCGGCAACTCCGCTTTTTGAAGTCGCGCCGCTCGCCAAACCACCGTTGTCGTAAATAATTGCTGCCGGCACGGCTTTCACATTCAAGACCGCCGCCGATAACAACAAAGTAAATAAACAAATGATTGAAAAGTACTCGGAAATCCGCCAACTCGAACGATTAAAATTGATAATTTTGTTAAATGAATTTTGATTCATATTCCCTCCCTAGAAAATATTGCACTTGTTAAAGTGCGTTTTTTGATTTGAATCATCTAGCAGAAATTGCTAAACGCTCAGTAAGTTTCGTTTAGACATTAATTTCGACGAAGCACAAGGATTTGTTGGTGTTGATAATTATCAACTTATTTTACAATTAGAATTTACAAACCAACTTTCAGGCAAACTTCGATAGCTTCCCGAATTAATAAACGATTACAAGATGAGGAAAAGTATAAGTCTATTTTTTCAAAAATGAAACAAAAACTTTACATAACTCATTACAAAAAAATAAAAACACCCGAAATTTTGAGTGTTTTTATCAATTTTAAGATTTGCTGAAATTCGATTTAAAGCACGCGAATTTCTGTTTTCAATTTTTCAACCAATTCGACCGCCCCGCGTTTTGCATCGCCGCCGCCGAGCATCTGCGTTTGTTTTAGTTTCAAAGGCAGATAAACCTTCTCGATTTTCTGCGCTCCGGCGAAATTTTCAACGGCCGGCACAACTTCTTTGATTTCCTTTTTCTTCGCCGCCATAATGCCTTTCAAGCTCGCGTAACGAATCTGCGAAATGCCCGATTGAATCGTCAGCAGCGCGGGCAGATTGTATTTGAACCACTGATACCAGCCGCTTTCGAGTTCGCGTTTGACGCGTAAGCTGGCGCTCAAACTGGCGCGGTCAACTTCGATCACGATCGTCGCGTGCGGAATTCCCAAAAGTTCCGCCAAAATCACGCCGGTTTGTCCGTAACTCGCGTCATCCGACTGCAAACCCGTGAAAACAAGGTCGGCGTTTTCCGCGCGGATGGCATCGGCAATCGCTTTCGCAATCTGATACGGCGAAAGTTTGTTCGGCGCGTCCGCGACAACGTGAATCGCCCGGTCAGCCCCACGCGCGAGCGCGTCTTTAATCACGGTTTTCGCCGATTGGGCGCCGAGCGTGCAAACGATAACTTCGCCTTCGCCCTTCGATTCCTTCATCCGCAACGCTTCTTCCAGCGCGTAGCCGTCCGATTCGTTCGTTTGATACGAAATTGTTGAGTCGTCAATCCATTTTTCGTCCGCCCCAACGCGCAAAACCGCATCTTTGTTGGCGACTTGTTTCATTAAAACGATAATTTTCATGTCAATTTCAAATTTCAGATTAAATAAAAGAAAGTTTTACTGTTTCGATGTCAGCCGGCAAACTTTTCAAGTTCTCTAAAAGTTCTTCTTTTGAATAGTCTTCGCGTTTCATAATCGGGATAATAATTAACAATCGTTTCCGGATAAATTGTCGGAGCATTAACAGTTTCGACGTTGATTGTTGGTTGAGTATTCATAATTACTCATTATAACGCTTAAAAATCAAACACGCATTGGTGCCGCCAAAGCCGAAACTGTTTGATAAAACAAACTCGACTTCCGCGTGGCGCGGTTCGTTCGGCACATAATCCAAATCGCAATCGGGGTCGGGATTTTCGTAGTTAATGGTCGGAAGAATGAGGTTTTCTCTTAAGGTTAGAACTGAGAAAACCGCTTCGATTCCGCCTGCCGCGCCGAGGGCGTGCCCGGTCATTGATTTGGTCGAACTGACGGCGAGTTTATAAGCGTGTTCGCCGAAAACTTTTTTGATGGCGAGCGTTTCAAACTTGTCGTTATACGAGGTGGAAGTGCCGTGCGCGTTGATATAGCCGATTTGTTCGGGTGCAATTGCTGCATCTTTCAGGGCTTTTGTCATAACGCGAATCGCCCCGCTTCCGGTTTCGTCCGGCATCGTCACGTGAAAAGCGTCGCCGCTCATTCCGTAGCCGACGATTTCGGCATAGATTTTCGCGCCGCGCTTCTTTGCAAACTCCAATTCTTCGATAATCAAAAGTCCCGCGCCTTCGCCGATGACAAAACCGTCGCGTTCCAAATCGAACGGACGCGAAGCACGTTTCGGTTCGTCGTTTCTGGTTGAAAGCGCCCGCATCGAAGCAAATCCGGCGACCGACATCGGCGTGATTGCCGATTCTGCGCCGCCGCAAATCATCACATCGGCATCGCCGCGCTCGATTATCCGAAAGCTGTCGCCGATCGCGTGGGCGCCGGCCGAGCAAGCCGTCGCCGTCGCCGAATTCGGACCTTTCGCGCCGTGCCTGATCGAAACATTTCCCGCCGCCAGATTAACGATAGACTGCGGAATAAAAAATGGCGAAACACGTCCCGGTCCGTTTTCCAATAACTTATCGTGTTCGCGCTCGATTGCCCAAAAATCGCCGATTCCCGAACTGATATAAGTTCCGATCATTTCGGAGTTTGAATCGTCAATTTTCAAATTACTGTGTTTAATCGCTTCATCGGAGGCGGCAATCGCAAAATGCGTGAACGCGCCCATTCGTCTGGCTTCTTTTTTTTCGAGAAAGTTCAGCGGGTCAAAATCTTTAACTTCGGCTGCAATTTTAACCGAGTATTTTTCCGTGTCGAATTTGCGAATATAATCAACACCGCTCACGCCGCCAAGCATCGCCGCCCAAGTCGAAGCGACATCGTTTCCGCACGGCGTAACTAATCCGA
>JBDTZT010000697.1:0-2878 GCA_040005005.1 Actinomycetota bacterium | reverse complement strand
TTGACAAACGCGCGACCAATTACTTCTTCAACGCCAGCTATACGCGCAGCCGTTTATTTGGTAACTATTCGGGATTAGCCAGTTCTGACGAAGCCGGACGTTCATCGCCGAACGTCAACCGCTTCTTCGACCTGCCGTTCGTTGCTTTCACAGCAACCGGCAAACCGAACAATGGTCTTTTGGCAACTGATCGCCCGAATGTTTTCAAAGCCTACGGCGGTTACACCTTTAACTGGCGCGGCAGCAAAACAAATGCAACGACAGTTTCCGCCTTCACTTCGCTTCAATCGGGAACACCGCTGACGACCCTTTTTCAGTTATATTCGGTAGCTTCGGCAATCCTGAACAAACGTGGAGATTTGGGACGCACGGAAAGATTTACCGAAACCGATTTCTCGGTCTCACACCGCTACAAATTCGGCAGAGACAATCGCTTTGCTTTTGAACCGTTTGTTGATATTCTCAATTTGTTCAATGAAAAGAATGTTTTAGCGGTTCAGAACACAATTAACGCGGGCGTCAATTTCGGCGGCGGAACGGCGGTTGACGCTAGCGGTAATCCGACTTCGACATTACGGCTCGGTGGCTGTACGGTTTGTACCAGTGAAGGCGCGACGATCAATTTCATCGTCAACGGCGGCAGCATTCAACCGTTTGTGCTTAATTATCTGAACAATAACAACGTCGGCACAATCAATCGGGTCGGCGGCAGTTTAGTGCAAACTCCGGTGGCAAACCGAACATTTAACACATACGGACAACCGAATTCTTATCAGTCTCCGCGTGATGTCAGATTCGGCGCGCGTTTTTTCTTCTAATTTTAGGGAGTTAGACGATAAATAAAAGGCTCGTCCAATTTTGGACGAGCCTTTTATTTATCTCACAAGGAGATAAATTATTTATAAATTGGTCGTTCCGGCTTTATCACCCTAAGGGCGATGAATTTTTTAACGGGTATTGTACGACTTTTTTAAAGATGCCGACCAAATCTTACAAATTGAATTGTCAAATGTTTTTATCCGTAAACCCGCCGACTAATCTCCCGGAGTTTTTCCACGCCGTTTTTGATTTGCTTTTCGCTGAACGCACTATAACCGAGGATTAATCCGTTGCGGGACTTGTTGACGATGGAATGATCTCAAATTACCGCGATTTTCATATTACATCGAGCTTCTTCCGCAATCGCAAAGTCACTGACATTATCCGGCAGCCAGCCGACCGAGTGCATTCCGGCATCGGCATTTTGCATTTTAAGCAGTCCGCTCAGGTGTTTTTCATATTGGGCGAGTAAATATCAGCGTCGTTCATCGTAGAGCTTTCGCGTTCGGCGAATATGTCGCTCAAAATGTCCTTCGGCGATAAATTCGGCAAGAATTACCTGATCATTTAACGGGCAGTGAACTTTACAAAATGTCTGCGTCAGCTTAAAAACTTCGATCAGTTAAGGTGAAACGACGACGCAGCCAAGGCGCAGAGATGGAAAGGTGGTTTTGCTGAACGATCCGCCATAGATTACTTGCCTGCCGGGTCAAATCTCTGAAGAGAGGCGAGCGGATGACCGGAATAACGAAATTCGCTGTCGAAGTCGTTTTCGATAATCCAGACATTCGATTTTTTCGCCCATTCAATTAAAGCCAAACGGCGCGCCAAACTCATCGTCACGCCGAGCGGATATTGATGTGACGGCGTGACGTAAGTAAATTATTTTAGTCTTATCGCTGATAAAAAAGCATTTACTGAATCTGATATTGGAATGTCAAACCAATCGACATTTGCGACACGGGAAAAGTGTCAGACTAAAAGATTGTCAGTAGAAAGGGCATAGAACATAATTCTGTTACAAACCTGATCAGACAAGAGCCAAAACAAACTCAGTGTTTTGATTTATTAGGAGATAATCCGAATCGCTTTTTAAAAGCGTTGCTGAAATGCGGCAGCGATGAATAACCCAATTCCGAAGCGATTTCGCTGACAGTTTTTTTGCTTTCCAGTAAATCATTTCTTGCAATTTCAAGTCGCGCATCCGCTAAATATCCGAAAACCGTATTGCCGAAGATTTCCTTAAAGCCTCTTTTTAATTTGTATTCATTAATGCCGATGATTCTCGCCAATTCCGACAAACTCGGCGGGGTTTCCAGATGAGTCATAATATACTCGCGGGCATATATAATTCGCTCTCTGTCATATTTTGTTTTGATATATCCAGCCGACGGCAGCTGTGCGACGTTACAGGCTTCCGCTTGAAGCACCAAAAACTCGATGCTTTTTGAAAGCAGAAACATTTTTTTCAGACTACCTTTGTAGCGGCAATTGACAATGTTTTTTATCAAATTTATCATTCGAGCATTCACCGGAAGATTGTTAGCGGAGATAAGTGCCGGACGGTTGTTTAATACGTTTTCATTAAACCGGTTTAAGGCTTCGTTGGCATCTGCCGTCAGACGCAGAAAAGCGTCTTTTGTAAACTGGATAAAAAACATAGATGTTTGCAAACATTCACATTTCAGAAAACCTTCGTCAGCCTCATTTGCCTTTGAGTAGAAAAGATTGTGCTGGTAATTCCCGAATAATTGATTGACTTTGTTCGCTTCATTTCCCAAAAACACCGAACCTTTAAGATTCGCCTGAAAAGTAACGAGGTCAATGTTTATATCGTAATTCCATTTTAATTCAACGGGCTTCGTGTAACGCAAATCGGAGTAACTCATCCTGATTCCGTCGAAATACCATTCATTTAAGTGTCCGTCGGCAAAAGGATGATTGATTTTCCGTGATTGCTCAACCAACTCATTGTTTTCAAAACCATTACGAAAAAAGCTGTTTAAGAGTTGAAAATGATTTTCGGGAACGTCCTTTAGTCTAAATGTCATTAATCCGT
>JBDTZT010000696.1:0-2880 GCA_040005005.1 Actinomycetota bacterium | reverse complement strand
ATCACGCAGCAAACGCCGATTACACAGCCGACAAGAACTGTGCCAACGCCGCGGCCGACGCAGATCACCACTAATACGCCGCGTCCGCAGATAACAAGGACGCCGAAACCGACCGGCAAACCGGAGCAGACGCCGAAAATAAGAGGAACAATTATTCCGCAATAGTTTAGGAGCAAGAAAATGAAAAAGACGAAATATTTAAATGGGTTCGTATATTTAATGCTTTTGTTATCGGTTTTTTCTTTGACCGCCCACGCCCAGCCAAAGAAAAAAGAGATTGAAAAAGCCCGCAAGATTGCCAAACTAGGCGACCAGCTTTTTAATCAGAAAGATTATCGCAATGCGATCAACAAATATGCCGAGGCGATAACGATTGTCCCGAATTTTCCCGCCGCGCATTTCTGGAAAGGTTACGCGCATTATTATCTGAACGAATACGACCAATCACTGACCGATTTGGATCTGGCTTTGTCGCAGGGATTTGATAAACCTCTGGAAGTTTATAAACTGCGCTGGTTTCTCAATTATCAAGCGAAAAACTATGACGCGGCGTTAAAGGACGCGCTAGAAGGAGCAAAACTCGACCCGAATAACACCGTTTTCAATTTGGCTATCGGCGATAGTTACCGAATGAAGGAATCTTACGGCGACGCCGTGGTTTATTACAAAAAAGCCGCCCAGCAAGACCCGAAAAATGCCGACGTGCATTATTTTCTCGCGCTTTGTTATTCCAATCTCGGCGAAACAGCCGAACAGGGACTTTCCGCGCTGGAGGCTTTGAAGTTAAATACAAAATACACCGGCGAATCGTATTTTTACGTCGCCGATGCTCTGAACAAAGCCAAAAAATTTGATGAGGCGGTTGTTTATTACGAAAAAACAATCGACGTCAAACCCGATATTTACGCTTCTTATAATGCGCTTTCCGATATTTACCGAAGCCGCAACGAATTTGAAAAAGCCATCGCAGTGGCCCGCAAAGGTTTGCAGCTTTTTCCGAAAGACTCGAATCTTTACACGAGTTTGAGTTGGTATTACAGTTTGGCTGACCGTTATCAGGACGCGATTACCGCGGCGAAAAGCGCGATCAATCTCGCGCCCGACCAATATATGGCTTACACCAATCTGTGCCGTTCATACAACGATACGAAACAGTATCAATTGGCGATTACGACCTGCAACAATGCTTTGCGGATCAATCCGGGCGACGGCGAAACTTATCTTTATATGGCGCGTTCGTATGAATTTTTGAAGCAGTCCGACAAGGCTTTGGACACTTATAAAAAAGCGATTGAGGGTTTGCTGAAATACACGCAGGACAATCCCGATTATTCGGATGGCTATTATCTGCTCGGCAACGCTTATTTTGCCGTTCAGAAAGATAACGAAGCGATTGCGGCTTACAATAAATGTTTGCAGCTCGCGCCGCGTTTTGCCAAAGCGCGATTCAGTCTCGGCTACACTTATTTGATAAAAGGCGACAAACCAAAAGCGCGTGACCAATACAACGCCCTGCGTCCGATTGATGCGGATTTAGCCGAAAAACTGCGCCAAGCTATCGAAAAGTAAAGAGTAAAAAGTCGAGAGTCAGGAGAAAAGTCATTTGACTCTCGACTGATTTAGCCGAAAAATGATTTCGGCGGAAATTCGAATTGGTTTCCCATCAGAAAATACGCGAGATTCGGCTGGTCGTGCGAACGATCATAGCCGACGAGTTCGACATACGCATGACCTTTTACCTCAAACTCGCCCGCTTTGCCTTCCACCTTGCAGGCGCCTTCCCAGTAAATAATCATCGTCGTGCCGCGGGTATCGAGTTCCTGATCTTCAATGACGGGCGTAACCACTAAATCCAAACCGAATTTTTCCGACTTGACGCGCCAGCCGCTCGGATACGTCGCTTTTGAATTCGGCGATTTCCAGTAACCGGTCGGCTCGATCGTGAAATCTTTGTGCGATAAAGGTTCAAATTCGCCGAGTTCGTTGACAAAAGTTCCGCTGGAAAAGTCGGAAACACCGTTCGCGCTGTTGCGAAGCTGATAGCACATCAATTCGCAATTGTTATCGAGTTGAATCGAAAACCAATCCCAACCTTTCTGCTTCTCGGTCGGTGTCCACGTGCCGAACTCGCGGTCCATCCACGCCGAACCCGTAAAATGCTCGGTTTCGCCGTTCCAAATCAGGTCTCCTTCCATTTCCATCCGCGTGTATGAAAAATAGCGTGAGGCTTCGCCTTCATCTTTAAATGAAACGCCATCCTTCGCTTTGCCATTCAAAACAGGCGGTTTCGTCGGTTTCAAATCGGCTTCAAAAACAACATCGCTCGCCGTCGCGCGTAAAATGTGTGCGCCGTGCGATTCGCGCAAAGACCAATCGCCGAGGCGCAGATGAAAATGTTTTTCGCTCGCCGAAGCCGGCTGATCAAACCAGCCGTTAGCCGATTTGCGGTGCGCGTAACGAAACTTTTTCTCGTCAATTTCGGTAATCGCAAAATGCGCGAAAAAAAGCGGATTGCCAAAAAGACGAAGCGGCACTAAGCTGAATTTATCCAAATCCGTGCGGCGTTTGAAAAAAACGAGTTCAAACCCGAAACGCTTGCCCGAAGTTGTTTCGCCATGTCCGGTGTAATACCACCATTCGGTCTGTGCCTGGCGGTGCGCGTAAAGGTCACGCGGCAGATTCACTGCATCGAGTTCCGTCCCGTCGCGCAAAGTTTCCGCCTTGCCGACAAAATTTTGGGCGACCGCTTCAAAAAAATCCGCCGCGCCTTTTTCTAAATTTTTGACTGCTTCCTGAAAATCGAAATTAAATGTATTTTGTTCGCTCATTGTTGTTTTACCTCTTTATTTAGCTATAACAATTTTAAGCAAGATGAGCAAA
>JBDTZT010000082.1:0-9660 GCA_040005005.1 Actinomycetota bacterium | reverse complement strand
CGAAACCCAGCCTGATGCCATAACGCCAGTCCTTGTCCGTCGCGGACGTGAAAAACCTTCATTGCTTCACCGATTTCCGTAAAATAAAGTCTTCCGTCAGTCAAAACTCCGTCGCAATCCATTAAAAGCAATCTTATTTTTCGGGCGCGCTTTAAAACATCTTCGCTCAATTTTTGTTTATTCATTTATAAAAATAATAAAAGACGCAAATTTCTCTGCGTCTTTTCAAATATAAAACATTTTCAATTTTATCTGACTTCAAATATGTCAACACCGCTCAACTTCCAATTATTTCCAACTAAAGTCAAACGATAAACTGCCGTTCCGCTCTCAGGGGTTTTATTCAACATTTTAATGTTCAGATTTGTTTCAACGACCGCGTAATTGGCGTTAATTTTTTCGATCTGCACGATTTGCGTCGTCCATTCTTGTGCTTGTCCGGCAATTCCGCCCGAAAAACGCGGAATTTCGCCCGCTAAAACCATTGCGTCTAAATCGGCTTTGCGTCCTGAGATCGCCGACTTATCAAATTGCGCGAAAAACGCCTTTATGCCTTCATCATTATTTAAAGGAACATTTGCCTTGCTTTTGCCCTGCCGTGCGGCCAGCGTCGCGCCATAATCGGCATCGGCTTTGATCGCTTCGTTATAATATTGAACGGCTGAGGCAGTTTGATTTGATTTCAAAGCGATTTCACCCAAACCGACATTTGCCCATGCCAAACTTCTCGAAGTCGAAAGTTTTTCATCCAAAACTGCGCGAAATTCCTTTTCCGCGTCAGCGGTTTTATTTTGCGCGAGAAGTGAACGCGCCAGCAAAACACGCACATCGTCAAAACGCGGATTATCCTTGAGGACAAGCCGCGCATTTTTCTCGGCATTGGCAAAATCCTGTTTATCGAAAGGTTTTTTGGTATAAAGAAGTAAATCACTTTCGTCGAGTTCACGCGGCGCAACATCATCCGAATAATCGAGTTGCGGGTAAAGTTTTTCCGCGTCAACCTCAACCCGGACTATTTTATTTGCCGTTTTAAAGGTCGCATCGCTAAAACTTTGCTTGGCGATGGTCAGTGAAGTTTTCAGTTTTTCGCCTACGGCCGTCGTCGCGACAATATCAACTGTGGCATCAATTGAACCCGTATTTCGCAGAGCGATTTTAGTATCGTTTCCGCTGACCTGCGGCAAACCGACGAGCAAATCCATATCGGTTATCTGGTCAAAGGCGTAATCGAGAAAATCCTTATTCGACGAAAACGCGCCGCGCAATTTTGCCAAATCAACCGCCCCGTCTTTGATGTTGGCTTTGATAATATTGAAAAAATCGATCTGACCGACATTTTTCGCCAAAAGCCGCCAAATCATCGCGCCTTTGTTGGCGTTGGTCGTATAGTAATAATCGTCGAGCGGCGAAACCGTGTTCAAAGGCGAATCGCGTTTGACAACCGCCGCGTAAGCCGTGCGCTGGCGCAGTCTTTCGACATCGGCAATTTCCTTACCAAATTTCGATTCCAAAAATTGGGTGGCGATAAAGCGCGGCAAGCCTTCCCGAATCGCGCCGTTGCCGTCGCCGTCAATTTTCACCGAACCGCTAAGCCAAATTTTGGCAATTGCTTCGGCAACCATCATCGCAGTCTGCGAATCAATTTTCTGCCGGCGGAAAACGTTTTCGTCAATCAGAATTGTGCCGCCGCTCGAAAATCCCGCACCGCGCCGCACGGCGACAATCCGTAAAGGCGCGTCCGGCGCAGTTCCTAAAAGATTCGCCGTAAAAGTTTTCGCGTCTGAAGCCAATGTTGCCAATTCGTTCGCCCGTTTTTGTTCATCCGCGCCCGCGCCTTTCGCCAACCAGACCGAAACATCGTTTGCATTTATCGCGTCCCAATTTCCCGTCACAAAAAATGGTTGAACGTTTAATTTTTGTTCAAACGCGCCGCCGCTTTCCGTTCCCGAAGCCGCTACTGCTTGCCCATTTGCCGAAACGACTTGCATATGAACAGGCGCAAAATCTGCACCTCGCGCAAAATACCAACTGTTCGGTGTCGGATACCAGAACGACAGCGGCAAAAATTGCGAACCGACCGGCGACAGCGCGTTCAAACCCGAATTTTCAGCAACCGTTAATTTATATATCACTTCGACCGCCAAATTTCCGTTCGGAGCAACTGAAACGCCGCGCAAAAGGATTCTCTGCAAAGTTCCGCTGCCGACCTTTTCTTCGCCTTTTGTAAAATCTGCCGCCGCATTATTTGTTTTCACAGCGGAAACTTCTGCACTCGGACTAATCCGCAACGTCAGACTCGAAACTGCACTGCCCGTCACATTCTTCAGATTCAAAACGGCTTTGATATTTAAAAACCTGTCCGTTTCCGCCGCCGGCAAAGTCGCCGTGATGTCGTATTTCTGCACTTCCCAAGTCTTTGAAGCACGATTATCGCTTTGCCCAAAAGAGGAAAAAGCGAAAATTAAAAGTAAAAAAGCAAAGAGAATTGCTGATTGAAAATTTTTCATAAATATTTAAAAAGGAAACTTCAAACCCATTTCACGAATCTTCAAAAGTGCTTCGGCATTTCCCAAAGCGTCGTCAACCGGATTGTGCGTGTGCGTCGTCTGCCGAAACTTTTTCCACTTTGAACCTGCGAAAAAGTCTTTTTCCAAACCTGAATATAAATCGCCGATGCGTCTGCCGCTGTAACCGAACGGATTTTCCCCAACGAAATAATGAAAGTAATAATTTATCCATTGCCAATCGAAAGCCAGATTGTCGGAAATAAAAATCGGTCGTCCGTTTACATTTTCCGCGATCCAATCCTTGAATTTCAACATCACGGCTTGTGGTTCATCAAAGCCGTGATGTTCCTCGCGCGAAAATCCGCTGATCGCCAATGCTTCGGGCACAAATTCGTCGGAGATCGGTTTCGTTTTGCCGTAAAAAGTCTTTGACAAACTCGGTTCGACGACGACCGCGCCGAAACAAACCATCGAATATTTATGCGGAATCGCTCCGTCTGATTCAATATCTACGACTATCAATGACATTTATATTCTTTATTAATCAATTCGTGAATCGCTTTTAATTTCCGCAAAAGTTTTTCCAATCTACTTAAAGGTAATTGATTCGGACCGTCTGACGGCGCGAGTGCCGGATTATCGTGAACTTCCATAAAAACCGCGTCCACGCCGCACGCCACACCGGCGCGGGCAAAATGTTCGATGTATTCGGCTTGCCCGCCCGTTGCCTTGCCGAGTCCGCCCGGAAGTTGAAGTGAGTGCGTGACATCAAAGACAACCGGCACGCCGAACGAGCGCATCACCGGAAACGAACGCAGATCAACTACCAGATTATTGTAGCCGAAACTCGCGCCGCGTTCGGTCAACAGAATTTTCTCGCCGCCCGCTTGTTGCAGTTTCTCGACGATGTTTTTCGCATCCCACGGCGAAAGGAATTGTCCTTTTTTGACGTTGACTGCTTTGCCCGTCCGCGCCGATTCAATCAATAAATCGGTCTGACGGCAAAGAAACGCGGGAATCTGAATCATATCCGCAACCGTCGCGACCTTTTCAACTTGCCAAGTTTCGTGAACATCCGTAATCACGGGAACGCCGATTTCCGCTTTGACCTGCGCGAGAACTTCCAGTCCGAATTCCATTCCGCCGCCGCGAAAGCTCTCGATCGAACTGCGGTTCGCTTTATCAAATGATGATTTATAAACGAATTCGACACCGATCGCTTTACAAATGTCGTTAATCTCCTGCGCCATAAAAAGCGCGTGCTGCGATGATTCGACCACGCACGGACCCAAAATAAACGCGAGCCGCCCGTCGCCGAAGGTTACATTTCCGACATTAAAAGATTTAATTTCACTCATTGTTCAAAATTGCTCAGAGTTTCATTCATTAGACGCAAACGTCTTTTCCATTCTTCATGAAAATCAGCTAATAAAACTTCATTTAATAAAACTGGATTTTGTTGTCTTTCAATTGCCCAAATTGCTTTTTGCTTGATTTCATTATCAATTATTCCATCAATAACTATTTGGGCAAAGGCTAAAGCGATAATTACATTATCACGGGCAAGCAGGCTGAATTCGTCTGAATGGAACTCATTTTTTATTTCAACTTCCGTTTGGATATTCCAATTATCATTATTGACACCCCAACCGTCTAAAAACTCATCGAGAAAGATATTTGCATTCTCATTAGCATTTTCCAATCGCCAATCACGATAAGACATAAGCGTATCCCATCCATCATCCTTTCCAAAAGGTGAAATATCGTCCGTAATATCCCAGAAAAATTCTTCTTTCAAAATTTCAACGGCTTTCGAGTTAGCATTTTCAGGAATTAAAATCCATTCCTCATCATTTCCTTCAAATTTTAATTGTTCGGACATTTTAATTTTTATAATGTTTGAAAAAATTTTCTTAAACCCTTATTTAATTCCAAAACTAAACGCGCCCCAAAAACTTTCCCAATCGGCTTCGGCGCAGTCGGTTTTGCATCTTTGCATAACGACCAAACGCACAAGCCATAAACCGTTTTTTTCTAGCTTGATGGTCAGTTTGCCGTTTTTGTCGGTAATAATTTTTTGCGTTTCGGCAGCGCGATTATCAGCAAAAACGGTTCTGCCCGTAAGCGGTTTGCCGTCAAACATTACTTGAAACTGCAATTTGTCACCGGCTTTTTTGGAATATGGATTTTCGAGCGGCGTGATTTCGAGTTTCAAACCGACCTGTTTTTTATAAGTTGCGTCTTTTTTGTCGCCGACCTGCAATAAACTCTTGAGAAAACGGCTGTAACGCTCGCGTCCTTCTTTTTTGCTTTCACCGAGTTTTTCACGTTCGGCAATGATGTATTCCATTCCGTCTTCGCGCAGATAATCTTCAAATTTGTCGGCGGCAAGTTTGAGATACGACCAATTGCGTTCCATTGCGAGCAGATAATTGCCGGATTTATCCGCCGAAAAACTATAAATCGGCATTGTCTTTTCGGCGATTGAAGTTTTCAACTCGACTGATTTTTCCGCCGAAAAAAGTTGAAACAGCGTCGTTTTCTCAAGCTGAAATTCTCTTTCCTCGCGGTCTTTGACTAAACCGTCGCCGACGTAAAGATGAACCGCTGTTTTTTCGCCTTGCGCGAGAAAGAATTTATCCGGCTCAAACCAATATTCGTGCGCGAAAGTAGAAACCGGGAAAATCAATAATAAAACCAGCGAAAAGAATTTTTTCATTATTCCTCACCAACTGCCGAAGCGCGTTCGGGCATTTCGATCTGCTTGTTGCTCGAAACATCGTCCTTTAAGTTTTCGCTGTGCAGACGATTCTCGTGGGCGGCTTTGACGAATGAAACGAACAGCGGATGCGCGTTCAAGGGTTTCGATTTATATTCGGGATGAAATTGACAGGCGACGAAAAAGGCGTGTTTTTCGCGCGGCAGTTCGATCATTTCGACAAATTTACCGTCGGGCGAAATTCCGCTGATGATTAAGCCTTCCTTTTCCAACACTGCGCGAAATTCGGGATTGAATTCATAGCGGTGACGATGGCGTTCCGAAATTTCCGCTGCGCCGTGATAGATTTCACGCGCCAAACTTCCCTCTTTTAATTCGCAAGGATACGCTCCCAAACGCATCGTGCCGCCGTATTCTTCGACATTGACCAGATCACGAAGTTTAAAAATGATCGGAAACGGCGTTTCCGCGTTAAATTCCGTCGAATCGGCATCGCGCAGACCGCAGACGTTTCGCGCAAATTCGATGCACGCCGTCTGCATTCCGAGACAAATCCCGAAATAAGGAGTTCCCGATCTTCGCGCGTATTTGATTGCCCGCAGCATTCCCGAAATTCCGCGTTTGCCGAAACCGCCCGGAACAAGCACGGCGTCATAATCGTGAAGCTGATTTTCGTAATCTTCCTTCATCAGATTTTCCGATTCGATCCATTCGACATTGACGCGCAGATTATTTGCCACGCCCGCGTGAGTCAGAGCTTCGCGCAGAGATTTGTAGGAATCTTCGAGTTCGACATATTTTCCGACAATCGCAATTTTCACTGTACCTTCCGAAGGTTCTTTGATGATCGCCACGAGTTCGCGCCATTTCTTTAAATCAACCGTCGAAAATTGTTCGTTGAGATGTAAAGTGTTGACAACCAAATCATCCAAACCTTGTTCGTGAAAGGCGAGCGGCACTTCATAAATCGTTTTCACATCAAGCGCGGAAATGACGGCGTTCATTTGAACGTTGCAAAATAGCGCGATCTTCTTTCGCAAATCGAGCGACAACGGACGGTCCGAACGGCATAAAAGAATATCGGGCGCGATGCCGATTTCGCGCAGTTCTTTGACCGAGTGCTGCGTCGGTTTTGTTTTGAGTTCTCCGGCGGCAGCAATGAACGGCACGAGTGTGACGTGTATAAAAAGCGCATTATTGCGACCTTCTTCGTTGCCGATTTGCCGGATCGCTTCCATAAACGGCAAAGATTCGATATCGCCGACCGTGCCGCCGATCTCGACGATCAGCACGTCGGGCTTTTCCTTTTCGGCAACGATGCGCACTGCGGCTTTGATCTCGTCGGTGATGTGCGGAATAACTTGAATCGTTTTCCCGAGATAATCACCGCGCCTCTCTTTTTCGATAACCGAAAGATAAATTCGTCCGCTCGTCCAGTTATTTGCCTTCGTTAAGTTAGCGTTGGTAAACCGTTCATAATGTCCCAGATCAAGATCGGTTTCCGCGCCGTCGTCGGTCACGAAAACTTCGCCGTGCTGAAACGGCGACATCGTGCCCGGATCAACATTGATATAAGGATCGAGCTTCATCATCTGCACGCGCATTCCCCGCGCCTCAAGAAGCTGCCCGAGCGAGCTCGCCGCTAAACCTTTCCCTAAACTCGAAACCACGCCGCCTGTTACGAAAATATATTTTGTCATAAATTTGTCCTTTGATAATTTGTTCGCTTTTAGTTATTTATTCTCCATTGTCATCATCGTCATTCGCTTTGCCTTCGCGCTTTTTTTTGTTGTAGCGACTATCTTTCATCTGCATTTTTACTTCCTTTGCCCGCGCTTCGGCAGGGTCGAGAATTTCCTGAAGCGCGTTCATCCCCGCGCCAAGCAGCGTTCCTTCCGCCGCGTTGCGTTCAAATTCTTCCTCGGTGCGCGTGACGGGTTTTGCCAAAACCTTTAAACCGACGATTACGCCGACAATCAGCAACACGAAAAATATTAATCCAATCCAATCTGACATAATGATGAATGATGAATGGTGAATGATGAATTCAATAGTTTGTAATTCACCATTCACCGTTCACCATTGATAATTAATTTCACTCTTTCAAAATCTTCCGCCGTATCAATGCCGATCGAACTTTCGGAAACTTCGATAACCTTTATTCGGGCGCCGTTCTCAAGCGCGCGAAGCTGTTCGAGCATTTCGGTTTTCTCAAAATTCGTCTGCGCAAGCCGCGTAAACTTCAACAAATATTCGCGCCGGTAAACATACAGTCCGGTGTGTTTGCGAAAAAGCGAAATCAATTCAGGTTCGCGTTGTAAAGCATTTTCAAGCGTTCCGTATTTTTTGACCGCTTCCCGCGGAAACGGAATCGGCGAGCGCGAAAAATATAAAGCGTAGCCGTTTTCATCGGTGACGACTTTGACGACATCCGCGCTTAAAACATCGCGGTAATCTTCGATCTTCTCGGAGGTCGTCACGATGTCCGCCACCGCATCTTCTAACATTGCTTCGACTGCTTTTTCGATCGTGGTCGGCGAGATTGTCGGCTCGTCGCCCTGAACATTAACGATGATTGAATTTTCGGGAAGATTTTCAGCAACTTCCGCGATGCGATCCGAACCGCTTTGATGATTTATCGAAGTCAATGTTGCTTCATTACCGCTTTCCTTTATTATATGCAGAATTCTTTCGTGGTCGGTGGCGACAATTACTTTATCAATGTTTTTCGCTTTCCGCGCCTGTTCGAGCGTATGCAGAATCAGTGGTTTTCCGTCTAAATCAAGCAAAAGTTTACCCGCCAACCGCGTTGATTCATAACGCGCCGGAATGATGGCATAAACTAATTGTCGGTGATTATTTCCGTGTTGCTCCACGGAATTTTAGGTTAGCATCAAAAGTTCCAACTTCCAAGTTCCAACCTTCAAGTTTTTATCGGCTTTGAACTTGAAACCAAATTCGCTAAACTCAATCTCGTGCAAAATGAAGAACTAAAAGAAATTGATTACAATGCGCCGATCATTAATGAATTGACGGAAAAACCTGTCGAAACCGTAATACCGACCCCGAACAATCCGCCCTGGAATGGCTGGATGGGAATCGGCGTTTGGATTATGAGCATCGTTTTCATCGCCATTTTTCCGATTCTTTTTCTGGCACCGTATTTACTCAAACAGAGCAATCTGTTTGCCGATCCGAAAACCATGGCTGAATTTTCGATAACCGATCCGACAGCGATTATTCTGCAGCTTTTAGCCGTTATTCCGGCGCATATTTTTACTTTGATCCTGGCTTGGTTTGTCGTCACCAAATATAAGAAATATTCGTTCCGGCAAACATTAGGCTGGAATTTGGGCAGTTTCAGGGTTTGGCACGCCTTTGCGATCACCGTATTTTTCTTAGTTGTGGCTGGTCTTTTACAGACATATTTGCCTTCACAGCAAAATGAAATGGACAATATCATCAATAGCTCGCGCACCGCCGTTTATCTGGTCGCTTTTTTTGCGACCTTTACCGCGCCGATTGTTGAGGAAGTCGTTTATCGAGGGATTTTATATTCGGCTTTGCAAAGAAAATTCGGAATTATTTTGGCAGTTTCGCTCGTCACGATTTTGTTTGTCGGTGTTCACGTTCCGCAATACAGCCAAAATAATGTTCCCGATTATTCGGCAATAATTTTGCTTTTAATGCTCAGTCTGGTCTTAACATTGATTCGCGTCAAAACAAAAAATCTGCTTCCCTGCATTGTTTTGCACACGGTCTTTAACGGCATTCAATCGGTTTTTTTAATTCTGCAGCCTTATTTGCAATCGCTTTCCGATCATTATCTACCGAAAGTTCAGGAAAATCCCGGTTCAATATTCCATTTTCTAAAATAAAAAGCGAGAGAAAAATTCTCCCGCTTCTTAAATCAAATGACAGTCGTTATGTTTACGGTTTGCCTTTTGTATCTTCGCTCGGAGCAACGATAATCGGTGTCGGTGCCGATTGAGTAGGGCTTGATTTTGTATCATTTGACGGCTCCGATCTGGTTGACGGCTCCGATCTTCGGCTATTATCCCAATTTGGACTGTTGTCTCTTTGCGTATTGTCGTTGTTATCGGTTCTTGATGAATCGCCCCGACTTTCGGTTCGCTGACTATTTTCAAATCTCTGAAATGTCGGAGTATGCTCAGAAGTCCTGCGTTCTTCTCTGATTTGCGCCGAGGTCGGCGTGGTCGGCGAGGTTGGCGTAGTCGGCGTACTTACGGGCGGTGTATTGATATATGGCGGCATTTGGCAATCATAGAGATTAAATCCGTAGTTGTAACCATATGGCGAACTCCAGCCCGAGCCGAAAGGTAAGAAACACCAGCGGCTCGTGAACGGGTCAAAAACCCAGAGCCCGAAGGTGTTATACATATTCCAGCCGCCGCGTGCGTAGGAATTGAGTAA
>JBDTZT010000081.1:0-9669 GCA_040005005.1 Actinomycetota bacterium | reverse complement strand
GAGTGCGGGATCCAACCCGATATCTAACGCGCCTATGCAGGTTTACGATTCGCTTGGTAACCAACGCTCCCTCAATCTGACCTTTACAAGGCAGGCTAACGGATCTTTTCAAATGACGGGAACACTTGACGGCAATCCGGTGCAAACGAGCGTTGACGGCGGCCCGGCTTCAGCCGCTCCGGTCAGTTTTACATTTGATTCAAGCGGTAATCTGACATCGCCGACAACTTTGTCAATCATTCCTGACCAAACGCAGCTCGGTAGCGCGGTGCTGCCTTCGATTGCCATAAATTTGCGCGAAACAAATGCTAACGGAACGCCCGGCGCATTCAATATTACGAGTTTTGCAAGCGCGTCAGCGGTTGCCGCAACCACACAAAATGGATATTCGGCGGGCGAGTTAAACGGCGCGGCAGTTGACCAGAACGGAAATATCTACGGTATTTTTTCAAATGGTCAGACGCGCATCGTCGGACAATATGCGCTCGCAAATTTTAATTCTCCCGAAGGTTTGGGAAGAATCGGCGGCAATATGTTCAACGAAACCATCGGTTCGGGACAGCCAACCATCGGTGCGCCGGGCGCCGGCGGGCGCGGTTTGCTTGCGGGCGGCTATGTCGAACAAAGCAACGTTAATATCACGAACGAATTTATTAATTTGATCGAAGCACAACGGGGTTTTCAGGCGAATTCGCGGGTTATTACAACACTTAATCAAACCTTCCAGGATTTGTTGCAGGCAGTGTAAAGTTTTCTTTCGGTTTTCCGATAAGTTGATTGAACGTTGAAATGCTCAAAGGTATTCAAGGGTTTACAATCACTCCGGTAAACGACCACAGATAAACAATACGGTTGAAATTATAAAATTTTGTTTGTCTGTGGTTTATTTTTACTAAATAAATCAGAATTAAAAACTCGAAATTTTATGTTTATCATTATTGGTATTATTGTTGTATTAGGCTGCGTTATCGGCGGATTCCTGATGATTAACGGGCCGCTCGGGGCACTTATTCAACCTTCGGAATTTGTCGTTATCTTCGGAGCCGTACTCGGCGCGACCATCGCCGCTAATCCGTTGAAATATTTAATGCGGATTATCGCGATCATTCCCGTTGCATTAAAAGGCTCGCCCTACAACAAAAATACCTATTCGGAAGTTTTGCGGATGCAATACGATATTTTTGTGAATTCCAAAAAAGGCGGTTTGCTTTCGATTGAAGATGATGTCAACAATCCGCATTCTTCCTCACTTTTCACAAAATACCCGTCTTTCATTGCCAACCATCACGCCGTCGATTTTTTCTGCGATGCGATGAAAATGCTCGTCAACGGCGCGTGTTCGCCCGAAGAGCTTGAAATAATGCTCGATTCCGAAATGGAAACTCACCACGATGAAGGCGCACTTATTCCGGCACTTTTAAATCGGGCTTCCGACGCGCTTCCCGGACTTGGTATCGTCGCCGCGGTGCTGGGAATTGTCGTGACCATGAAACATCTTGACGGACCGCCCGAAGAACTCGGCGAACACGTTGGTGCGGCACTGGTCGGAACTTTTCTCGGGCTTCTGTTGTCTTACGGAATCCTCGCCCCGATTGCCGCCAATATCGAAAATCTCGCTTCCGATGAAGGCAAATATTTCAACTGTCTGAAAGCCGGTCTGGTGTCATTTTCCAACGGTGCCGCACCATCGACGGCGGTTGAATTTGCGCGAAAAACGATTTTCAGCTTCGACCGTCCGACAACGGTTGAAATTGAACCGCTCCTGAAGGAAATTAAACCCCGCTAATTTTTTAGATTTTTTGCCGAAATTAATCCTTAATTCTTATGGAAAACAACCCTGAAGAAGAGAAAAAACCCCGCCGGCGAGCCAAAAAAGCAAAAGGACACGGCGGACATCACGGCGGCGCGTGGAAAGTTGCCTACGCTGATTTCGTGACCGCGATGATGGCTCTGTTTTTGGTTTTATGGCTGGTTTCCCAAGCCGATATGAAACTTAAACAATCTATCGCCGCTTATTTTCGCTCACCCGGCGTTTTCGACACAATGGCCGGCGGAATTTTGTCGCAAGCCAAAAAAGTCAGTAAAGAACCGGAAAGTTTAACTTCGAAAGATGATGAACAAGTTTTGTTCAGCGTCGCTCAATCTTTACAGAAAAAATTTGAGACCCGCCCTGAATTTTCAAAAGCTAAAGACCGGATCAAAATCGAAGTTACCGATGAAGGTTTAAGAATTCAAATAATTGATAAAGCCGAGCGCGTTTCATTTCCATCCGGCAGTGCCAAACTTACTCCTGAGGCCGAAGAAATTCTCAATCAGATTTCTGCTGCGATCTGCGATTTACCCAATAAAATCAATATCGGCGGACATACCGACAGTCACGTTTTCCCGTCCGACAACGGCTACACAAACTGGGAATTATCCGCCGACCGCGCCAATGCCGCGCGCCGCATTCTCGAAGCCGGATGCGTTAAACCTGAACAAATTCACCGCATCGTCGGTTTTGCCGACACCGAACCGATGGTGCCGGATGATCCATTTTCACCGGCCAACCGCCGAATCAGTATCACTGTTTTGAGATTGACCGACCCGGCCAGCAAAGATGTTCAAACATTGGAGAATTCAAAAACATCCGGTGAAAAAGAAGTGTTCCCTGATAAAAATTTGAGTGAAAAACCAATTCCCAAAACTGAGAAAACTCCGTCAAATTCCAATTCCACGGAATCAACCGGTAATTCCGAGTCTAAATTGGCAAAAACCAAGTTACAGAAAGAAGGTTCGGTGGTCATCGGGGAACCCGACAAAATTCCCGATCTGCCTAAAAATAAATGATTTTAAGAGTAAAGACACAAAAATATAATGACATTCAAAATTCTAAAAACCACCTTAGCGATGCTGGTTATTGCTTTTCTGTGCCTCGCAATGTTTTCCGCGTGCAGTAAAGCCGGCACGAATGCCAAGAATGATAAAACCAAAAAATCGAAAGCCAAGCGCGATGCCGAGACTGAAGAGGAAGAATTAGAATCCAATTCGAATACGGAAGCTGACAAAGAATCTTCAAAGACTAATTCTTCAAATACCAATAAAAAAGAAGAAGTTACAAAAACCGATCGCGAAGCTAATAAAAATCAAATGATTAAAAAAGATGATAAAAAATCATCAAAAAAGGAAACTTCCGAAAAAGATAAAACCAAGTCTGATAAAGACCAAACCAAAACTAAAAAAAAAGTCTCACCCGAAACGATCTGGGGCGATTTAATGAAAGGCAACAAACGCTTTATGGAGGGAAAACTCTCGAACGTGAATTTGTCCGCCTCACGCAAATTACTTTCAAATAGTCAAAAACCGTAGGTTATCCTTCCCGGCTGCACTGACAGCCCGTTCTGCCCGAATTCGTTTTGGAAACCGGCGAATTTGTTCGGCTCAAATAATTTCCTTCAACAAATCGTTAATCCAATCTCAAAACGCGGCTTTAGTTTCGTGTTCGGAGATTGGAATTTTTTTAAGTGTCGGTTCATTGACGCAGTTTGTCAAAAATAAGTCAAATTCCGCCCGAGTAATTACTGATTTATAAAAAATACGGGCAATAAACCGCTTTTTGGCGTGGCATACATTTCGCAAAAGCATTCTCCGGAGGATTCTCTATGTCTGAAACTCAAAGTGAAATACCAAATGCCGAAAAAGCCGAAGGCGGCGGCAAGAAAAAGAGTAAAATTAAACTAATACTGATTGTCGTCATTCTTTTGTTTGGTGCGGCCGGCGGTTTTTATTATTGGCGCAGCTCGTCGGCGGCCGCCGCGGCAAAATCCGATAAATCCGAAAAATCCAGTAGTGATAAAAAGTCGCAAGCCAAAAAAGAGCCGGACGATTCGGAAGATCAGCCTGACCCGGAAGAAAAAAAATCTTCAAAGAAATCTGACATTTCACTTAAAAATGCTTTACCCGAAGACGAAGATGTGAAAAAAGTCGTCGAACTTCCGCCGTTTATCGTCAATCTGGCTGATTCCGAATCGGCTCGCTATCTGCGAATGACGATTAGTCTCGGGGTCGGCGGCGAAGGAAAAGAAGGCGAAAAACCCGACCAGCTTTTTATTACGCGGGTTCGCAACGCGATGCTCGCCGTTTTATCCGAAAAAAAATCCGATGAAATTTTATCCGTCGAGGGCAAAACAAAACTCCGCAAGGAACTGCTGAAAGCCGCACAAGCCGCCTCGGAAGAACCGCACGTCGAAGCCATTTACATCACGGATTTTATTGTTCAGCTCTAAAAATTAATGAAAAAAGAGAACGAAAAAATTATCGAATCGTGGCGTAATTTCCTCGATTTGCCGCTCAAACTCTCGGTCGAATTGGGTCGCGCACAGCTAAAAATCCGTGAGATTTTGGAGCTTTCGCCGTCGAGCATTATCAAACTTTCACGCTCGACCGGTGAAGGCGTTGATATTCGTTCCGACAACAAATCGCTGATGCGCGGTGAAATTATCGTTCTCGAAGACCGCGCCGGAGTCCGCATCACGGAAATCATCACGGGAGATAATTAATGACAAACCGGATTTTCGCAAAACTTCTGCTTTTACAACTGTTTTTCTTTGCGTTGGCTCCGTTTTGTTTCCCGCAAAATTCCAATTCCAATCCGCCGGCCAATCAAAACACTGAAGTTATGGGCGAAGACGAACATTTGCCGTTTATGCAAAACGAACAAACGGCCGCGACCGAGGAGCCGAGTTCGGGCGGATTAATGATAAAAACGCTTGGCGCATTGTTGTTAATTGTCGGATTGATTTTTTTTGGGGCGTGGGGCGCGAAAAAACTCGGTTTCGGCAACTCCAATTCTAAAAATTCGGCTGATGACTTAAATTTAGCAATTCTCACATCAGTGTCGCTGGGCAGTGGACGGACGATTTCAACAGTGCGTTTCGGCGAACGAATTCTGCTTGTCGGTTCGACCGCGCAGACTTTCACGCTGCTTGCCGAAGAAAAATCCGAAGCGAAAACTTCCCTGCTCAAATCGCGTTCGGTGGCTGAAATGCTTAACGACGAAATTATTCCGTTCGACGTTGAATTTGATCGGGCGCAAACGCGTTTGAATCTCGAAGACGGAGAACAAATTTGATGAAAAAACTTTTTCTGCCCGCCCTATTTTTCTGTCTTTTAGTGTTCTCGCCGTATGCCGTTCGGGCTCAACCAAAACCGCCGGTTCCGCCGCAAAAACCCGAAGCAACGGTTGATTTAAACAAAACCGCGAACAGTTCGACACCTTTGCAGATTGTCGTTTTGCTCACGCTTCTCAGTTTTATTCCGGCGATTTTGATTTCGATGACCTGTTTTACGCGCTTGATTGTGGTTTTCCATTTTCTGCGGCAGGCAATCGGAACGCAGGAAACGCCGAGCAATCAGATTTTACTTGGATTGTCGCTATTTATTACGCTTTTTGTGATGAGCCCGACGCTCAAACAAATTTATGAAGAAGCGTATAAACCGATGTCCAACGGCGAAATCACGCAAGCCGAAGCACTCGAAAAAGGTCTCGTGCCGCTCCGTGCTTATATGCTCAAACATACGCGGGAAAAGGATTTAGCACTTTTTATCCGCCTCTCAAAAAGTCCGCGTCCGGCAACTGCTGAAGACGTTGCGACGACGGCTTTGATTCCGGCTTATATGATTTCGGAACTCAAAACCGCGTTTCAGATTGGTTTTGTACTATTTCTGCCGTTTTTAGTCATTGATTTGGCCGTGTCGAGCGTGTTGCTCTCGATGGGAATGATGCAGCTTCCGCCGGTGATTGTTTCGTTGCCGCTCAAAGTTTTGCTTTTTGTGATGGTTGACGGTTGGTATTTAATCATCGGTTCGCTCGTCAAAAGCGTGATGTAAAAATAGTGGTGAGCGGTGAGTGGCGAGTGATTAGTTATAATCTTTTTTCTCACCACTCACCACTCACCACTCACCACTAAATTATGAATGATGCTTTGATTACAAGTTTGATGCAGAGTGCGCTGACGACGCTGATGTGGATTGTCGCGCCGATGATGCTGACGGCAATTATCATCGGCGTGATTGTCAGTTTGATCCAAACATTGACTTCGATTCAAGATCAGACATTTTCGTTTGCGCCGCGGGTGATTGCTATTTTTATTGTCTTTTTGTTTACCTTCCCATGGATTTTGCGCGTTTTGCTGACCTTTACCGCTTCACTTTTCAGCGATTTTTCGCAGTTTATCAAGTGAATTAAAAAACATTGGAACCATTTGAAATCCCATTACGTCCCTTTTTAGTTTTTCTCGTCGTCCTCGCGCGCGTCGGCGGATTGGTAACATTTGCGCCTTTTTGGTCGCATCGCGCCGCCAACGCGAAGATCCGGATTGTTTTAGCGATGGTCTTGGCGCTCGCTTTAACGCCCGTTTTGATGGCGCGGATCGAAACTCCGACATCGGAAGTTTATCCTTTGATGCTTGTTTTAGCCGGCGAACTGATCATCGGCGCGGTTTTGGGATTTGTCGGGCGCATCGTCTTCAGCAGTTTTGAGTTGGCTTCACATTTTATCGCCGCCCAGATGGGATTTTCGCTCGCCGGAACGATTGATCCTTCGACACAGGCGCAAACCACCGCGTTCGGCACCATCGCGCAAATGCTCGGATTGATGGTTTTTCTCGCGGTTAATGGTCACCATTGGTTTCTCGCCGCGACCGTCAAAAGTTTTTCGACCACCGCGCCCGGAAGTTTTACATTTTCGCCCGTCTTGCTCGAAATTTTTCTGCGGCTTTCGGCAAATGCACTGGTCGTCGGCATCACGCTCGCGGCTCCGGCCATAATCGTTTTGCTGGCAGTTGAATTCGCGCTTGAATTTTTCGGTCGAACCGCGCCGCAATTTCAAGTTTTCATTCTCGGTTTTCCGCTTAAAATCGGCATCGGATTATGGATTGTCGGAGCTTCGCTGTATTTTTTACCGTCTTCGCTGCGTGATGTTTTAAGCCATATTTATTTCGGTTTGACACAAGTTTTATCAGCTATGAAAAGCTAGGGCAGATTCGAGCTTGATAGACGGCAAAAAAGTCCAACCAACAACAGGTGTCTTGCCTCTGATCGCAAATGGCAAACCGAAAAGGTCGCCAGACATTCAGGCACAATCTGCTCTAAAAGATCGGAATCTGGAACCTGCAACTTAAATGTCCCAAGAAAAGACTGAAAAAGCTACACCCAAACGGCGCGAAGTTGCCCGGCGCAAAGGTCAGATTGCCCGCGGTTCCGAACTTCCCGCCGCGCTCTCTTTTCTTGGCGCATTGATCACTCTCAAAATTGTCAGCAGCGATATTTTCGGCAAAATCGGTTTTTACATTCAAAGTTCGGCGCACGATATTTCCAAAAACACATTGCTGACCGACAGCGATATTCACGTTCTGTTTATACAAGCCGGAAAAATGCTCGCGCTGCTGACCGTGCCGGTCATACTGGTTGGATTTGCTGCCGTGGTGGTGGGAAATTTCGTGCAGGGCGGCATATCTTTGACGGGCGAAGCATTGATACCGAAAGCCGATAAATTCAACCCGGCAAAAAATATTAAACGAATTTTCGGTCTTGATTCGGTGGTGAATCTGGCAAAATCGATATTGAAACTGATTTTTATCGCGACCGTCGCCTACGGAGTTTTGTCGCCCGTCATCGAAATTTCCCCGACGCTCGTTAACGCACCGTTGCCGTCGGTGGCGGCAAAACTCGGCGAAACGCTTTATAGTCTGGCTTTTCGCTGCGGTTTGGTTCTGCTTCTGATGGCTTGCGCCGATTACGGCTACGCGTGGTATAAACACGAAAAATCGTTGCGGATGAGCAAACAAGATATTCGTGATGAATATAAAAATCAGGAAGGCGACCCGATGGTCAAAGGTCAACGCCGCCGCGCCGCCCGCGCACTGGTGCAAAAACGCTCGATGGCAAATGTTCCGACGGCTTCGGTCGTCATTACCAACCCGACGCATTTTGCGATCGCGCTGCGCTATGACCGCAACCAGGATGCCGCCCCGATTGTCGTCGCTAAAGGAGCCGACAATATTGCCGCCAAAATACGCGAAATTGCGCGTGAAAATAAGATACCGCTGGTCGAAAACCCGCCGCTGGCACGCGCACTTTTCAAATCGGTCGAGCCGAATCAGATAATTCCCATCGAATTTTTTGGCGCGGTGGCCGAAATTCTCGCATATGTTTATCGTCAAAAAGAAAGTTAACACTTCTTTCAGGCTTGTCGGTTTCATGCTGATTTGTCAATATTATTGCAAACTTAGAATTTTTTGACCTGAAAGATTTTATCAAAAAGAATGAATTCGTCATCTGAAAACACCGCCCGCCAAACAGAAAAATTTTACCGCGAATTTATCCGGCAAAATGAAGCAGGAATCTGCCGGATTGAATTTGATGAGCCGATTCCGGGTGATTTATCTGTTGATGAACAAATCAAGTTTTTTAACCGAACCGGTTTTATTGCGGAGTGCAACAACTCTTTTTCTAATTATAGCCAACTAATCTGCGATGAAAATTTAAATGGCAAACGCATTCCCGAAATACAAAAATATTGGGAGCTGGTCAGTGGACAAAATATCCGCGCTTTTTTTGCTTCAAACTATCAATTAAACGATTTTGTAACTCAATTAATTGCTGAAACTGCTGACGTTAAATATTTTTCGAATAGTTTGACCGGAATTCCGGAAAACGGCAAACTCGTTTGTGTTTGGGCGACAGTGCGCGACATAACGGTTTATAAAAAAACCGAACAGGCCTCTGTTAAATCGGAAAAATACTGGCAGCAAGGACAAAAAATCGAGGCGCTCGGCCGACTGGCCGGAGGAATCGCTCACGATTTTAATAATTTTCTGGCGGTTATGGTTTTGCACAATGATTTGCTTAATTTACAGCTTCCCGCCAACAGTCCGCTTCGGCATCGGACTGATGAAATGAAAACGGCGACCAATAATGCCGCCGCGATGATTCGTCAACTGCTCGCCATCGGACGCAAACAAACAATTCATCCGCAGCCGGTTGAATTGAACAAAATCATTGACGAATTTTCAAAAATTTTACCTTCTGTAATCACCGAAAATATCAAAGTAAAAACTAATCTCGGAGCAGATTCGGGCGTTTGTTTCGTTGACCAAAACCGGTTAATTCAGGCTTTTATCAGTCTTGTGGTCAATGCAAAGGAAGCAATGCCCAAAGGCGGAATTCTTACAATTGAAACGGCGAATGTGATTCTTGACCGAAGTAACGTTCGGCATCAATCGCAGCCCGAAGGTTCGTTTGTGCAAATAACCATTGCCGATAACGGTATCGGAATGGATTCAATTACTTTAGAAAGCGCCTTTGAACCATTTTTTTCGACTAAAAAATCAGCTAAAGGTGTCGGTTTAGGTTTGGCGACAGTTTACGGTTTTGTCAAACAATCGAAAGGCTTTATTTGGGTTGAAAGTGAATTAAATTGCGGTACGACATTTAAAATCCAGTTCCCGCGCATTGACCAGCCGAAACCGGAAGAAAACCCGGTTTCCGCCGAAAATGATTGATGCGGGTTTTATTGGGAAGTTGTTAAAATACAGCCGTAAACCGGAGTTTTGGAAAAAGACGGTGGCTGACCGTGTAAAATTTCCTCGATACTTTCACTTCCCGAATTATCGCCTTCGTGTCCGCGGG
>JBDTZT010000695.1:0-2885 GCA_040005005.1 Actinomycetota bacterium | reverse complement strand
AACGGCCCTTAAGCAGCAGGGAACTTTGATTATGAAGAAGATGCTGCCACCATTTGGCGGGAACGAATTCGGGCAGCACGACGGTTAGAACATCGTCGTCGCGTTGGCGGTCAACGCGGTAGATATAACGCAGCAAAGGACGTGTCAATTCACGATAAGGCGAAGGCAGAATAACGAGTTTGACGCCCAAATTAAGTTTGTCCCAACGCTCTTTGAGCTTCGCCGTCGCTTCTTCTTCAAAATCTATAAAAACGGCCGTGACATTATCGTTCGAGATTGATTTGGCATATTGCAGAGCACTTATCACACCGCGATGAATTCCCGAAATCGGCACGATCACCGTGTGATTGATCGGTTTTAGAGTGTCGTCGAAGGCTTCCATCGAAAGCTGTTTGGCAACCGACAGGTAATGACGGTGAATCGCCATAAAAAGCATCACGAGCAGCGGGATCATAACGACGACGAGCCACGCGCCGTGCATAAATTTGGTAATAATGAAAACCGTCAGAACAATCGCCGTCGCCACCGCCCCGACAGCATTGATGACCAGCGATTTTTTCCAGTTTTGACGTCCCGTCACATCATCCGTGACAAAACGCGGGGCTTTGCTCTGTTCCATCGCGAGCGCCACGTCGGGAATTGCTTTGTCGGATTCGACCTGACTGACGTGAATCGAATCGTCGTAAAATTCGTGCCGACGCACCTTGATCCAATGCCGCACCATTCCCGCCTGCGAAAGCGTGAACGATAGAAAAACGCCGACCGCGTAAAGCGGGATCAAACGCGAAGTGTCGCCGCTGAAACCGATCACGAGCAGCGACGCGAAAAACGCGAGAATAATAATTCCGTTCGAGAAAACGAGTTTGTCGCCGCGGTTGGCAAACTGGCGCGGCAAAAATCTGTCACGCGCCAGCAGCGAAGAAAGACGCGGGAAATCAGCAAACGCCGTATTAGCCGCCAAAATCAAAATCGCCGCGGTCGAGGCTTGGACGACAAAGTAAAACCAGCCCATTCCGCCCGTGAAAATATGCCGCGCAAATTGCGAAATCACGGTTTCGTTCTGATGCGGATGAACGCCGAAAAGATACGCCAAAACGCTCGTCCCGATAAACATCACGCCGAGCAGCAGGGCCATTGCTAAAAGCGTCGTCGAAGCGTTTTTCGATTCGGGTTTCTTAAACGCCTGCACGCCGTTGGAAATTGCCTCAACGCCGGTCAGAGCCGAACAACCATTGGAAAATGCGCCGAGCAGAAGAAAAACGGTCAGGGCTTGCGGCACGTAGCCTTCGGCGATTTGGATGCTTTCTTCGGGCGGCGCGGCGCGGGCTCCGCCGTAAAGCAAATAATAAATCAAACCGTAGCCGATCATAAATAAAAACGAGACGAGAAAGATATAAGTCGGCGCAGCGAAAAGCGAGCCTGATTCGCGCACGCCGCGCAGATTGGCGAGCCCGATAAGAATAATAAAACCTAATCCAATCGCCACTTTGTGGTCGGAAATCCAGGCGAACTCGGTTCCCTGCGCGGCGGAAGTGATTGCCGCTACGCCTGCCGAAATCGAAACCGAAACCGTCAGAACGTAATCAACCAGCAGCGACGCGCCCGCGACGAGTCCGGGAATGGTGCCGAGATTTTCCTTCGCCACGATGTAGGCGCCGCCGCCCGTCGGGTAAGCGTGAATCGTCTGCCGGTAGCTGATCGTGACAATCGCCAGCAGAATCGCAATTCCGATCGAAACCGGAATGACATAACCGAATGCGCCGCCCTGTCCAAACGCGACGGCGGTTGCGAGAACGAGCAAAATTTCTTCCGTCGCATAGGCGGTCGAAGAAAGCGCATCGGAAGAAAAGACGGCGAGCGCAACTTTTTTCGTGAGTCTTTCGTGCGCGGCTTGTTCGTTGCGAAGAGCTTTCCCGACCACTAAACGCTTTAATTTGTTGAGCATATTTGGGTGTTCCTCGGTTTCGATAAATGTTTCGTCGTTGATTTCGGGGACGATTTTTTCGGCGGCTAAAGCAGTTGCTGCTTTCATAAATTTGTGATTTCAAAACAAAAAAAAGTGCGAAGCAAAACGGACGCACTTTTTCGGGTTAAGTTATTCGTGTGACCTTCTTCCGGATGCTTACGAGGTTAGCTGACGGGCTGGGAAAGAAGAAGTTTCCCGTTAAAATAACTGCGCCCCGAAAATTGGTTCCCCCGTGTTGTTCTTTTTCAAAACAACTTCAGCGACAACTTTTCAAAGCGAGTAGCTTAACGAAAAATTTATAAAGAATTCATAAAGAAACCGTAAAGGTTTAATAAAATTTTGTAATTTTTTGATAAAGACGAGACTAATTTTCCTTTTCGATGGGGATCACGTGAACCGCCGCGTCTTTTACTTCGTTTAAGAAGCGGTTGATGATCGAGCCTTTCCAGAAAATTTCCCAACGCGAACGCGCCGATTGTCCGAAAATGACGTGCGTGATTTCGTTTTCGCGGGCGAATTTCAAAAGTGCATCGGCGACGTTGTTGCCTTTAAGCCGGACGACTTTCGCGCCCAAAGTTTCGGCGAATCTGATGTTTTCCTGCAAAACGGCGTAAGTTTCGGGCGCAATTCGTCCGGCCTCTTCCGTTGAAGTTTCGACATAAACGGCAAACCAATCATCGGCGGCAAACCGTCCGGCGATTCGCGCACCGACGCGCAGCAGTTTTTTCGCCGAACCGCGCGAAGCCATACAAACCATAATCGTTTCAGGCATCACGGCTTGTTCCAAACCTTCCCGCTCACGATATTCGTGGTCTTGCCCGGCTTGATGCTGGGCAACTTGCCGCAATGCAAGTTCACGAAGCGCGGCAAGATTTCCTTTGCGGAAAAAGTTGTTCAAGGCTTGTTCGATTTTCTCGAC
>JBDTZT010000080.1:0-9674 GCA_040005005.1 Actinomycetota bacterium | reverse complement strand
CGGCGAAGGCGGGATGGGCGTGGTTTACCTTGCCGAAGACACGGTTTTGGGAAGGCGTGTTGCTTTTAAATCTCTGAAAACTTCTTCAACGCCCGAATACAGTCAATATAAAACCCGTTTTCTTCGTGAAGCGCGGCTTGCTTCAACTCTTAATCATCCGAACATTGTTTCAATTTACGATTACGGCGAAACCGTGGACGGCTTGCCGTATCTCGTGATGGAGTATGTGAAAGGCAATAACCTTTCGGATGTATTGCGGCAAAATAAATTGACGGTCAGCGAATACGTCGAGATTATCAAGCAAATTGCCAAAGCCTTGTCCGAAGCACACGAACACGGCATCGTTCACCGCGATCTAAAGCCGTCAAATATTTTTATCAATGAGCGCAATAAAGTAAAGGTTCTAGATTTCGGGCTGGCAAAACTTCTCGATGCCGACAGCTACAACAGTAAAAGTTTTTCGTCAGCGACTTCCGATTTGTTTACACAGACGCGCGAAGGAGTTTTTATGGGAACGCCTTCGTATTCGTCGCCCGAACAATTGCTCGGAACAGCGGTTGACCAACGCAGCGATATTTTTTCGCTCGGCGCGGTTTTTTACGAATGTCTTTCGGGTCAGCCGGCTTTTGCGGGAAAAAATTTTGCGGAAATTTGCGCGCAGGTTATCAAAGATGATCCTTTGCCGCCATCGCAAATCAATCTTTCGGTTTCGCCCGGATACGACGGCGTGGCGCTCAAAGCTCTTTCAAAAAGAGCCGAAAACCGTTATCAAACCGTGCAGGAACTCATTAAAGATTTGGAAACCATTCCGGTTGATGCGCCGACTCGGGAAATTTCGATAAATTCGAAAAAAGTTTCCGTTGATTTAAAATCTTCTTTTCAAACTTTGCTTTCGACAATCCCGAATTTTCTTAGACAAAATCGCATTTTCGCAGCTGTTTTTGTTATTTTGGCAGTTGCCGTTTTGCTATTTGCAGCAAACGGCACATTGCGAAAATTTTTGTCGCCGCGGGTAATTGCCGAAACGCCGCCGTCATTTAACGAGGGCGTTGACGCGCTTCACAACGGCAATTATTACAGAGCAAAAAAACTGCTCGAAAATGCCGTTCAGCAAAACGATCAATTTCCGCTTGCCCACGCCCGGCTCGCCGAAGTGTTAGTCGAATTAGGTTATGACGACAAGGCGACGAAAGAGATTCTGAAAGTAGCGGAATTAACGCCGACTTTTTCAAATTTATCGCAGATTGACCAGTTAAATCTGCAAGCGATTGCCGCGACTGTCAGGCGAAATTACGACGGCGCAATCGAAAATTATCGGGGAATTGTCGAAAAAACTTCTGAAAACGACAAAAAATTCGCGTATTTCGATTTGGGTCGCTCGTTTGAAAAAAACGAGCAAACTGATTCGGCAATTGAAAATTTCACGGAAGCAACAAAACGCGACGAACGTTTTGCCGCCGCTTTTCTACGTCTCGGCATCATTTACGGAAGAATGCAGGAAACCGAAAAGGCGAACGAGGCGTTTTCAAAAGCGGAAAATCTTTATAATTCACAGAGCAATTACGACGGCGTGGCGGAAGTTTTTTATCAACGCGGCTATCTTTTAAATATTCAGGACAAATTACCGGCGGCCGGCGAACAGATGAAACGCGCTAACGAACTGGCGGCGGTTACCAAAAATTCATCACTTCAAGTTAAATCTCTGCTTCATTTGAGCAGTATTGCCTACAGTTTGAATGACCAAACGACGGCGAAACAATATGCCGACCAGGCAATTGAAATCGCCCGTATTGAGCAACTCGACAATCTGGCAACCGTCGGACTTCTCGATGTCGGCAACATTTTTTTTATGCGCGGCGAATTCGGCGAAGCGGAAAGTAACTTTAACCTCGCCCTGCAACGCGCCAGGGCGAACGAATGGCAACGCGTCGAAGCGCGGGCGAGTTTGTCGCTCGGAAGTCTTTATCTGCAGCAAACCAAAGCCGTCGAAGCGATTCGCCTGATCGAACCGGCACTGGTCTTTTATCAACAAAACAATTTCCGGAAGGAAATGCTGCAAGCCCAACTCGTGCTTGGTTACGCCAACGACCAAATCGGAAATTACGACGCGGCAATCAATGCATTTTCAGAGCAAATTCGGATTGCCAAAGAATTGAACGACAAATCAATGGTGATTTACGCCCAATCCGCCATCGGTTTGGCTTTGATTCATCAGGAAAAATTTTCCGAAGCGCTCGTGTATTACGATGAAAGTCTTGAATTGAGTAAATCACCCGGACTCGAATCAAAAGCACGTTACATTCTGTTAGATCGCGGGCAGGCATTGTGGCAAATGGGGCGTTATAAAGAATCGCGCGAAGCGATTGACGCGGCGGCGGTATCCGCCGGAAAACCTGACAGCGGCGACAAAGATTTGCTGGCGTGGACGCATCTGGTCAGATCGCAAATTGATTTGAGCGAACAAAACTATAAATCCGCGATTGCAGAAAGTCAAAAAGCGATTGATTTAAACGGCAACCCGGCGAGCGAACTTTTCGTTCAGGCAACTTTTACGAAAGGCTTGGCAAATTCGCGTTCGGGCGCAAAGCAAATCGGCAAGGAGCTTTGTCGAAAAGCGGTCGAAGAGGCCGCGAAAACCGGAATGGCGCATTTACCTTTGAAAGCCAAACTTGCGCTTTCCGAAACTCTCTTGGCAAACGGCGAGGCACAAGAAGCCTTGAACGTCTTTCTCGAAATGCAAAAAAGTTTTGTAAATTCGAGTAATATTTCGACGCAATGGCAGAGTTTTATGCTCGCTTCTCAGGCGAGTTTTATTCTTAAAGATAATTCAAAATCACAAGAATACGCGGTAGGCGCCGACCAACTTTTGGCAGAACTTCAAGAAAATTTCGGCGCGGAAAACTACAAAACTTATCTTTCCCGCCCGGATATTCAGATTTATCGAAAGTAATCCAAAAGTTACTTTTCAAATTTTACTTAAATTAACAGGAGATAAAAATATGTCAACACTTAATCCCCGGCAAGGAATTCCGGTAATTATCAAAGGCGGAAGCAAAAGCGGTATTCTGGCTAAACCGATTGAGATTCAGGCAAACAGTGATTTTCAGGTAACGGAAGAATTTCATTCTCAGGCAAATAACTGGATTCAATCCGGTTCCGATTTTGCGATAAGTTATGTGGAGTCAATTATGATCGGGGAAATGGGCGCTAATCTGCAATTTTGTCAAACCTCTTCGATGGCGCATCCTTTAACGTATGCTTTCAAAGATGCCAAAGGTGCAAACATTTTCACCATCACCGAAGTTGCCGGCGGCGGCAATTATTCTTTGCAGATTTCCGTGGATTTACCGGATAACTATTTCCAAATAACCGATACATCTGAATCGAAAAGCGGCTGGACTGTCAGTTTATTTGGCACAACGGACGCGGAAGTTTATGCGGTCGAGGTAATTGACAGTAACAATGTGCCGGTCAGTCGTCTGGTCAGAATGGACGAAGCCGACATTTATCTTAATCTTGAGCCGTCCTTCTGAAGTTAAGGTCATAAAATGCTTTTAAAAAGGCGAAATGTTGAGTATTGTCAGGTATTTGGCAAATACTGACAATACTCAACATTTCTTGGAGAAGGTGAGGTAACTTTCTGGTCTTATATCTAAGCCCATCCTCAATTATTGACTAATCATAAATTTATCGGGGGTATTAGCTTAAAGTGGCAATTTCCCGAATAACCACTTTGGATTAGTCATTACGAAATTTTCATATTGCGACTCGCGTGCCAAAGCAATGTTTTCTATATTTCTTCAACAAAGACAGCGCTTTGGTTGAAAAATGCTAAAGCGGTTCGGAATTTAATTGGGCAAAAGAGTGTCAAAACTGACACACCCGAGTATCAAAACTGACATACCTAAGCGTCAGTTTTGACATGTCAGTAAATTTTGCCCGATTCATTAATCCGAAAGTTGTGATAAATTATTTGTGTGACAGCGAAAATCTTTATCTACACCGCTTTATGATGAATCCCAGACTGCTTGCTATTTCCGGTTCTTTCGAGGGAATGACCTTCGCTTTGAAAGGCAGTGAAATTTCAATCGGACGTGATAAAACCAACGGAATTCGCATTTCCGACCGTTCCATTTCGCGGCGGCATTGTCTGATTAAAAGAGATGATGAAATCTTCACGATAATTGATTTCGGTAGTTTTAACGGCACCTTCGTCAACGGCGCGGCGGTTACAGAACAAGCGATTAATCACGGCGACCAAATCACGCTCGGCGATGTCGCGTTCTTGTTTTTTCAATACGAAACTGAAAACGAATCAATCCCGAACTTAGTCGAATTAGGCAGCGACATCAATGCTGGTTCGACGATTCGCCTTGAAAGAAAAGACGCGCTTTATTTAAATCCCAAACAGGTTTTAGCGTCGCTTTCGCCGACCAATAACACGGCGCGTAACCTAACTGCATTGCTCGAATTAAATATCCAGCTCAGCCAACTGCGCAGCTTGGATTCTCTGCAGCGCGTTACGCTCAAAGCAATTTTCGACGCGCTTCCGGCGACGCGCGGCGTGATTCTTTTGATCGAAGAAAATCTCAAAAACATTGTCGCTACTTTCAGCAAAAAACGAACCGCCGAAACCAATCAGCCGATCAAAATCAGTCAAACGATTGCCGAACAGGTCATCAGCGAGAAAACGGCGATTTTATGCCAAAATGTCGAAACAAATTCAGCCTATAACCAGGCGGAAAGTTTGCTTGCTTCACAGACTAATTCTTTGCTTTGCGTGCCGCTCATAATTGTCGAACGAGTAGCGGGAATTATTTATCTCGCCACAAACAAGCCGGCGCAAAGTTTTGACGAAAATCATCTGCAATTTCTGACGGCCATCGCGGGAATTTTTTCGATAGTTTTGGAAAATATCAAATATCTGGAATGGCTCAGTAACGAAAACCAAAGACTTCGCCGCGAAATCAATCTCGAACATAATATGATTGGCGAAAGTCCGCCAATGCAAAAGGTTTTTCGCTTCATCGAAAAAGCCGCGCCGACCAGCGCGACTATTTTAATTTGCGGCGAAAGCGGGACGGGAAAAGAGCTCGTTGCGCACGCCGTTCATTTGAGCAGCGAACGAAATTCTAAACCTTTCATTGCCATAAACTGCGCCGTTTTGTCGGAAAACCTGCTCGAATCGGAACTTTTCGGACACGAAAAAGGCGCGTTTACAACCGCTTTTTCGCAGAAAAAAGGCAAAATTGAAATAGCTAACGGCGGCACGCTTTTTCTCGACGAAATCGGCGAAATGTCTCCGGCAATACAAGCCAAACTTTTGCGTGTGCTTCAGGAACGTGAATTTGAGCGCGTCGGCGGAACGCGGACAATAAAAGTTGACGTGCGGATAATCGCCGCGACCAACCGCGATTTGGAAGGCGAAATCAAGCACGGCAACTTTCGTCAGGATTTATATTACCGCCTCAATGTCGTTGCACTGACGATGCCGCCGCTTCGCGACCGCCGCGAAGATATTCCGCTTTTGGCAGATTATTTCGTTTTAAAGTATAGCCAAAAATGCAAAAGAAAAGTTTTGGGAATTTCCAAGGAAGCACGAGATTTATTGACGAATTACGAATTTCCGGGCAATGTCCGCGAACTCGAAAACGCCGTCGAACGCGCCATCGTTTTGGGCAATTCCGCAATCATTTTGCCCGAAGATTTGCCGGAATCAATCTTTGAATCAAGCAATGCTGAACAGCCTGTGATGGAATATCAAAAGGCGGTCAATGAAATGAAGAAAAACCTGATTTTGAAAACTCTCGACGAAGCAAACGGCAACTATACCCAAGCCGCCAAAATTCTCGGTCTTCATCCGACAAATCTGCACCGTTTGATTCGGACAATGAATCTAAAACCCTTTTCAAAATAGTAAAACAATTAAAGTGCTAATTTTTCAAACACATCGCCGGAAAATTTGAAATGTCGCTCATCGTCATTGCGCTCGGCGCCGAGTTTTTCGTAAAATCCGATAGCCGGCGTGTTCCATTCCAAAACCTGAAAATCAATTCGTTCAAACCCGCGCCGGTTAGCAATTTTGGCGATATATTTCAGCATCTTTTCGCCGAGACCTGCCCCGCGAAAATCCTTTGTAATATAAATATCTTCGAGATAAATTCCGCGCTGACCGCGAAAAGTTGCGAAATACGGAAAGAAAATCGCGTAGCCGATTGCCGTTTCATCGTTAAAAGCGACAATCGCATCGGCAATTTTATTTTCGCCGAAAAGCGCGATTTTCAAGCGCTCTTCGGTAACTTCAAAACTGTCGAGAAGATTTTCATATTCCGCAAATTCGCGGAGCAAAGCCAATATCTCTGAAATATCCTGAACTTGTGCCGGACGAACTAACAAATCTTTCATATTTATTAGGTAACTTCTGCCTTTTATCGTAATAAACTTATTCGCTTCAAAGCTATTAATTATCAGATATTCACGAATATTCTAAGTTTCATCTCGACAATTATTGATAAATCGATCTAGGCACTGGGACGTAATAATCGTTTAAGCAAAATAAATGCCCAAACGGAAAGCGCTAGTGAAAGAATGGTCGTAAAAAGAAAGATCGGTTCTGTAAAATGAAACGAGCCTTCGGCATAAACACGAGCAAAATGCGCCAAAACGATCAAAGCAAAAGCAATACCGGTAATTATCAAGTAATATTTCATCGAATTTCCTCCTGATTGTTAAAGGTGATACGCAAACAAGACAATGTTGCAACAGTGAAACTGTTTTGTCAATAAACGGTTAAGGTTAACCCTTCAAAGCTCAAATAGCTTATATTCCAAGCGACTTGGCTTTTTCGATTTTTGGCTCGCTCATACTTTAGATTTAGAGAACGAATTCGTAAATAAAATCTTCTTCAACTTCAAGTAAAATTAGCGGCGTCAGGTCTTTTAACTTGATCGTTTTTTTGCCTTGAAGCTTTATTTTATTAGCGTGCTTTCCACTGTAATCGTGAAGAAGTAAACCGATTCTACTTGTAAAATCTGAACCAGTGACATTCGTGAGAAAATCAAACCATTGTTTTGTGTGCGGTTCGGTAGATTTTATTCTTTCTTCGCGTTCGGCTTCCGTCATTTCATATTTTTGCACATTTTCTGTGCTTTGCTCTTTCCATTTTTGAATTTTGGTTTCGCTCACATTTTTATTTTTGAACTTTCTTTTGATGCTTCTCAAAAAATATTCTTCATTTGACTTCGCAATCCAATTTTGAATGTGTTCTTCGCTCCAACCTTTTTTTCTAAATCTTGTAATTGATTTATTAAGTGTTTCATCAGCTGTGGAGACCGAATACGAAGCGCAAGCGAGCGAGCCGATAATTGTTCCGCAATCACACATTCCGCGAGTCGTCTGAACGCAGAAATCGCCTTTTTCCAATTGGTCTGCCAGATGAAAATCATCAATCACTCTGAAATCGAAACCATGTTTTTTGAAAATCGGTTTCAGTTTTTCCGTCTGTGCCTCTTTCGGCAAAATTGTTGTTATGAAATGACACATAACATTCTACATATTCCACACAATCTGACTTTTAAGCCTTAAGATCGATTTTTCTTTTCCCAAAGTTTCAAAAACTGCGAGCATCGAAGGTCCGACGGCTAAACCGGTCAGAAGTGCGCGCGCGCCGTTCATAATAACGCCGAATTTCGTGCCTTTTTCTTCCGTGAATTTGCCGACCGCATCGTGAATCGCGTCGTGCGTGAAATCTTCGACCGATTCAAATCTTTCGGCGAGTTCGGGAAGCCAGGTTTTCAACTCGGGGAATTTTTTCAGGTTTTTATTGATCGCTGTTTCGTCAAAATCGAAATCTTCCGAAAAATAAGCGCGACCTTGAGCGGAAAAATCTTTCAGCGTGAAAAATCTTTCGCGGATCAGATCAATAGTTTTTTCAAACCAATTTTTATCGTCGTCTTCATATTCGTCGCGCCAGAGTTTGGCTGATTTTAATTCGGCTTTGACGAACGGAAGCAATTCATCGAGCGGCATTGTGCGGACATATTCGGCATTCATCCAGATTGCTTTGTCGTCGGTCCAGCGTTTCGGATTATTTGCGTCGAAATTGAAGATCGCCGGATTGCGGTGAATTCCTTCGAGCGAGAATTTTTCCGTTAATTCATCGAGCGTGTAGATTTCCTTTTCTTCGCCCGCCGACCAACCCAAAAGTGCAAGAAAATTACGAAATGCCGCCGCCAGAAAACCGGCATCGCGGTAAGTTGTCATCGAAACGATTTCGCCGTGAATTCTTTTTGACAATTTCTTTCCGCCCGGCGCCAGAATCAAAGGCAAATGCGCGAATCTTGGCGATTTTATGCCCAACGCTTCATAAATCAAAATCTGTTTATGCGTGTTTGTTAGGTGATCTTGACCGCGAATAACATCGGTAATTTCCATCTCGATGTCGTCGCAAACAACTGCCAGATTATAAAGCGGATGACCATCGGAACGCAGCAGTACAAGGTCTTCGATTTCCGCATAATCGCGTTCATTCAAACCGTAAACGGCATCTTCAAAACTCGTTTTGCCGGTTTCGGCAATTTTCAAACGAATCGCAAAAGGTTCGCCCGCAGCGGCTTTGGCGTCGGATTCTTCTTTCGACAAATCACGAAACGGATTATCGCGCATTGATTTTTCGCCTTGCGCCGCCCGCGCTCTATCGGCGATATTTTGTTTGATATTTATATCGGCACGATTTTCTTTCGGCGTAAAATCACGATACGCTTTGCCTTCTTCCAAAAGCCCGAAAGCGGCGGCGCGATGATTGTCGGCGTTGTTTGATTGAAAAACGATTTCTTCATCGTAATTTAAACCGAGCCACGCCAAACCTTCAAGAATCGAGCGTGTTGACTCATCGGTTGAACGCGCAATGTCGGTGTCTTCGATTCGCAGAAGAAATTTCCCCCCGACGTGTTTGGCGTAAAGATAATTAAAAAGGGCGGTTCGGGCGGAACCGATGTGTAAATAACCGGTCGGAGACGGTGCAAATCTAACTCTTGGTGTCATAAAGTAGTCAGTAGTCAGTAGTCAGTAGTCAGTTTAATAAAATCTCACCGGCAATGACTTTAAAGACCGCAAAGGAACAATTACAAAAGGAAAGCCGATAATCAAAAATCAATAGTCAGAAGAAAATCTACTGACTACTGACTACTGACTATCGGCTACCAATAAAATGGCGGAGACGACAGGATTCGAACCTGTGGAAGTCTTTTGAACTTCAACAATTTAGCAAACTGCCGCTTTCAGCCACTCAGCCACGTCTCCGCACAAAAAGCATTTTTAATTTTAGCTGTTGGGCAAACTTTGTCAAGTTCATTACCGCAGCAAAGGAATAAAATTTAATCCGCAAAGCAAACTTTATTGTCTGCGGTGCATCTTACCAGGCAAACTTTGGTGTCTTTGCAGGCTTGACACATTTGATTTTACGAAAGAAAATACGTAAGTGCCTGATTTAGCATTTATTTTTAATCAGCTGTTGCAGTTTTAGCACTCCTGTAATAAGTTCTCCCCAGACTTGTTTGAGCGGAGGTCGCTTTTTTGATGAGTTTTTCTAAAGCCCCGAAATTTTTTCTAAGAACTTTTTTGATTACGCTGACTGTTTTTTCTGCGTATTTTGTTTCTGTGTCTGAAACACAAGG
>JBDTZT010000694.1:0-2888 GCA_040005005.1 Actinomycetota bacterium | reverse complement strand
AACGCACCAATCCGTCATTCGTCGTCAGCCACAGATAACCGTCCGAAGTCTGCGCGATGGAAGTCACCGAATTCTGCGGCAAACCGTTATCCGCTGTCCATTGATCGAAGCGATACTGCGCTGCCGCGCCGCCGCAGGCAAATAAGAGAATTACAAATATATAAAATAATCGTCGAACCACACTTTAATATTTTTAACCGGCAGTAAACTTCTCAACCAAAATCGGCGAAAGTTTTTTTGATCAAATGAAGAATATAATATATTAACTGTCGCTTTTAGAAAATTACGCTGTAAAATTTAAGTAATTCTTTACTCAAAAAAATTTTGAAAAATTCTTGACACCTTTTGCTCGCCAGCCGGGTCCCAAATATAAAATCAAGTCTTCCCAAGAAACATCTTGGAGCGATGAAAGAAGTGCAGTTTTTGCTAAGCCTTTTTGTAAATGCGGCAAAGATGCATCGGGCAATTCAAGCCATTTTTGCCATTCTTTGGCAAACTCTCCCAAAGTTTTTCGGTTTAACGGAATGATCGTTTTGAACGGTTCATTTTCGATGAACAGCGGAACGGCATTCGGAACATATAAGGGCAAATATTTATTTGTGTTGCGGATACCCGAACCGATTTCATCCGTCCAACCGAAAGCGGTAAAGAATTTTTTGAATTATTTGATTAAACACATCGAATTTGACGGGAAATTATTACAAAACGCCATCCGAAACACTTTTGCCAATCGTCAAAGTAAACTGCCGCAAGAATTACCGGTTGCGCTAACTGATGCTTTTGCCGCAAGTGAATTAAAACTCCCGCTTTGGAGCGGTTTTATTCGCCGCAACAATATCAAAACCGAAACAGATTTTGCTGAAGTAATAAAACATTTACGCGAATTCTTTACACCGCTGATCGAAGCTGAAATGAAAAAAACCGAACTCGATCAAACCTGGTTTCCCCAAAAAGGCTGGCAATGCAACCGTTAAAAACGATAGTTGGTCAACCACATTTGCAGCGGATTTTAAGGGTAGTCCGGTTCCCTGTTTCAAGGTTTGTGGTAGTTTGTTAAACAAATAATGATTTTTGGATTAATAAATTGAAACGGAATATTGAAAGAGATAAAGAAGTTAACGAATTTCTCACAAAGGAAGGTTGGAGAATAATCAGAATTTGGACAAAGGACTTAAAAAAAATCTCTCATCATATGCCGAACAAATCTACAATGAAATAAAAAGGGCGGTATGATTAGTAAAAAAATTAACCGAAAATCTATCAGCAGATTTTAACTACTGCGCATTTACAATATTATTCTTCACTTTCTTCCCAAATCCAACAAAACGCGCCAAGCAAATAATAATTTCGGTTGCTTTTAACAACTGCCGCGAATATTTCCGGTTCGTCTCCCTTATTCAATTCACGAGGAAATCTGCCGACTTCGTGAAGTTTTTGTTGCAACAATTTTTATCAGTTAATTGCATCCTATATTCCGTAATAAGTAATCGCCCACAAATAGACTATACTGTTTTGTGAGATGGGTAAAACTAAGATTGTTCAATTGAATGATTCGCAACGGCAAGCACTTGAAGAAGGTTATCGGAACGGCAAAAGTCACGCTTTTCGGGAACGCTGTCAAATGATCCTGCTCAAAAGCGAGAAGCGCACGAGTGCTGAAATCGCACGTTTTTTGGATTGCCATAAGATTACGGTTCATGAGTGGGTCAAGCGTTTTGAAGCCGAAGGGCTCGAAGGTTTGAAAATGCGTCCGGGGCGCGGGCGACGGGCAATACTGCAAGCGGCAACCGATTTGGGAGCGGTGCGGACGGCGGTTGAGAGATCACGCCAGCGCATCAGTCTGGCGAAAGCCGAACTCGAAACGGAGCTGCAGAAGCCGTTTTCAGTGACGACGCTGAAAAGATTTCTGAAAAAAACAATTGCCGCTTCAAACGAATTAGAAAGCGATTGAAAAAGAACCCGCCAGCGGAAGTTTATCGGCTTAAGCGCGAGATGTTGGGAGAACTGGAGCGATTGAGTGAGAGCGGCGAGATTGAATTGTATTACGGAGATGAAGCGGGCGTTTCGTTAGAGCCGAACGTGCCATATGGCTGGCAGTTTGGTGATGAAGAGGTTTCGATGCCGAGTGAGAAAGGTATCGGCATTAATTGTTTCGGATTATTTACGCGGTCAAACAACCATTGGACGGCGGTCAGCGAAAAGCCGATAGACGCGGCGTTTGTGGTTGAACAACTGGAGCGATTTTCATTTTCACTCTCGAGATTGACCGTCATCGTTTTGGATAATGCGCGAATTCACACCGGCAAAAAGATGCGTGAACGGATCAAAAGTTGGCAGCATCGCGGATTGTTCGTGTTTTATTTGCCGACTTATTCGCCGCACTTAAATATCGCGGAAACGGTCTGGCGCAAATTGAAATACGAGTGGCTGTCGGCGGCAGATTACGAGTCGAAAGGGCATCTGCAATATGCAGTAAGCCTTGCACTCTCGGCATTTGGAAGAAGTCTGAAAATCAGATTCTCAGGCTTCAAACATAGTTCAGTTTAATTGTGAACGACTACTTATGAATATTCTCTTGCGTCTTTTTGCGGCTTGTTGATTTTGTCTTTTAGTTTATTGCCGAGGAAACGATGTGGCTTTCGTCGAGTTCGACGATGAAATTTTCCGGTTCGTATTCTTCGACGTTAATAATATCGCTGAGCGGCGGCAGAACGCGCGTAATATCTCTGGTTTTGCGCGTCGCTTTGACCGAATACATCGCTTTGTCCGCCGCAATCAAAACCTGATCGAGCGTTTCGCCATATTCCGGGTAAGAAGCCGCGCCGATGCTGACACCGACCCGCGCCATTTTGCCTTCGCTGACCGGCAAAACAAATTCGTAAACGGCT
>JBDTZT010000079.1:0-9695 GCA_040005005.1 Actinomycetota bacterium | reverse complement strand
GCCACCGTTTTTCTGTCAACCAATCGCTTTGCGAAAACCGAGCAATACAGCAATTCGATCACGATCGAACTCGCGAACGCGACCAATTCAACTCGCGAAATTCGGGAATGGACGCACAAAGGCTTGAAACAGATTTATAAAAAAGGCTACAAATACAAAAAGGTTGGTGTTATCTTACAAGGACTGCAACCCGAACGGGCGGAAACCGTCCGCCTTTACAACGAAAAGCCTTACGAAAAAGATAAGCGATTGATGAAAGCAATGGACACGATCACTTCCAAATTCGGTAAAGAATCAATCCGTTTCGGCGTTGCCGGTAAGAAAAAGAATTGGCAGATGAGATCGGAAATGAAATCAAACCGATACACGACTTGTTTGAATGAAATTTTGCAAATTATCTGAGTTAAAAAACATCGAATAAAAAGATCAGACTGAAAAAGGGAGATAACGTAAAAGGGAGTAAAAAACAATGTGCGGAAGATTTACAAGCAAGGCAAAGCCGGAACAGATCGAAAAAGAGTTCAAAGTCGGAAAACTGAATCCGAAACTTTTCGAGCCGCGATTTAACATCGCGCCGACTCAAATCATTAATGCCATTCTCGAAACGGGCGGCGAAAGAATTGTCAGCGGTTTGAAATGGGGATTGATCCCCGCATGGGCAAAAGACGATTCAATTGGCAGTAAAATGATCAATGCCCGCGCCGAAACTTTAGCAGAAAAGCCTTCATTCAAAAACGCTTTCCGTTCGCGCCGCTGTATTATTCCGGCGAGCGGTTTTTATGAATGGTCGAAAACATCAAAAGGCCCAAAACAACCGTTTTATTTTTATCTCAAAGACAAAGATGTTTTCGGATTTGCCGGGCTTTGGGAAAAATGGCTTGATAAAGAAGCGGGCGAACTTATCGAAACTTGTACGATCATCACGACCGAAGCGAACAAAGTTTTAGAACCCGTTCACGACCGAATGCCGGTTATTCTTAAACCGAAAGATTATGACCAATGGCTTGATGAAAAGGAAAAAGACACCGAACGATTGCAAAACTTGCTGGTGCCTTATTCCGCCTCAGAAATGGCATCGCACGCCGTTAGCCGTGCCGTCAATAGTCCAACCTCTGATTCGCCTGAATTGATTGAAAACAGTGCATAGATTTATATGCCTGATAGATGATTTTTGGATTGTCCCACAATAATTTTCACCACGTATTTTACTTTCCAAATTTTTTACTTTCATTTATTCGTTTTTCAATAAAAAAGACTTTCCAAATTTTTCGGTAATGGAAAGCCTTTTTGATATGATTATGCATTAATCCTTTCGAGTTTTCGCCGGAAATTTAGCCAGAATGGGACATATTCATTATTCTTTTGACGGTGACTTGGTTCATTAAATTACTCTCTGAATTTCGCTCGCAAATAAAGCCTCAACACCTATTCAAATTATTGACTAACCGCTAAAATTCAAGCAATCTGTAAAAACGAGATTTTCAAACAAAAATTATGACATCTAGATTTCGCGTTTATTCTATTAGCATATTGTGTTTTATCGTTTTTTCAGGGTTCGTTTCGGTATTTGCTCAAAATTCAAATAATCAAAATCTCGTTTTAAATCAGTCGAGCGAGCGCGAAATAAAAGGCGGCGAAATTCAATTTTATAGTGTTCAAATTGGAGCGAATCAAACGGCTCGCGTCGAAATCGCGCAAAATGGAATAGACGTATTTTTAACGGCTTACAATCCGAAAGGCGAAAAATTTATCGAAACCGATTCGCCGACCGGATTTTCAGGAAAAGATTTGATTTTAGTAACGGCAAATGAGACGGGCGAATATAAAATCGCGGTCGAATCGTCAGATGAGCAAGCCGACGCGGGACGATATGTTATTAAACTTGCGGAAATTCGCCCGACCGTCGCCGAAGACAATCAAATAAACGAAGCCGCGATAAAAATTAGAAATCTTGCCAGGCAAGCGGAAACTCTGCGAGGAAGAGGAACGCGCGAGGAGCGCCGGCAGGCTGCGGATAATTATCAGCAAATCATTGAGCTTTCGGCTGTTAAAAAAGATAAAATTTGGGAAATTGTCGCACTCGCCGAAAAGGGCGAGATTTTTCGTCAACTCGGCGAGATGCAAAAAGCCGTCGAACTCGAAGAGCGCAGTTTAATAATGGCGCGCGAAGCCGGCAACCGTGAACACGAAGGCACGGCTTTGAATAATCTCGGCGTTGATTATAAAGAACTCGGCGATTACGAAAAGGGAATTCTCTATCTGACACAGGCGCTCGATATCCAGCGCGAAACCAGTGATAAACGCGGTGAAGCCATCGTTTTGAACAATCTCGGAGGCTGTTATTTGCTTCGCGGCGATTTGGCGAAAGCCGAAGAACTGTATCAGCAGTCAATCGTTTTGCGCCGCGTCGTTAAAGACCGCCGCGGCGAGGGTAATACTCTTAACAATCTGGGACAAGTTTTCGCGCGTAGTGATAACCCCAAAAAGGCGATTGAATATCTCGAGCAGGCGCTCGCCATACGGCGCGAACTCGGCGATAAAACGGGCGAAGCCATTACATTAAGAAATTTGGCGACAAGTTTTCGCGCGCTCGGCGAGCAGGCGAAAGCCGTCCAGTATTACGAGCAGGCAAACCAACTGGCGCGGCAGCTCGGCGACCGTCGTGTCGAAGCCGAATCGGCTTACGGTCTCGCGCTTGCCGAGCGCGAACGGGGAAATTTACAGAAAGCCATTGAAACGGTCGAAAGCGGTCTTGCGCTGATCGAACAAATTCGCGGCGAAATCGTCAATCCCGAGCTTCGTGTTACCTACTTTTCCAGCGTTTTGCAGTATTACGAGCTTTATACGGATTTGCTTGTTGCGCGTTATGAGAAGGAGAAAAATGAAGCCGACATTGCACTCGCTTTGCAAACGAGCGAGCGCGCCCGAACCAGAAGCTTAGTCGAGCTGCTTCAGGAAGCGCGCATCAACATCAAACAGGGCGTTGACCGGAAATTAATCGAACAGGCGCAGGATTTGCAGGAAAAACTTAACTTAAAATATCGTCAGCGAACATCGGCTTTAGCCAGAAATTTAAAAGCCGAGCAAGTCGCCAAAATTACGAATGATATAAATACTCTGACGACCGAACTTGAAACCGTACAGGTCAAAATCCGGCGCGACAATCCGCGCTATGCCGATTTGACGCAGGGCGCCACGCTTTCGGCAAAAGAAATTCAAATACTGCTCGACGACGAAACCGTTTTACTCGAATACAAACTCGGCGCGACACGCTCGTTTTTATGGCTCGTGACGAAAGATTCAGTCAAAATTTATACGCTTCCGGCGCGAGGCGAAATTGAAAAGGCAGCGCGGGATTTTTACGATTCAATCACCTCATCGCGCGATAAAATGGCGCAAACGACAAAACTCTCAAGCAATTTGAGTCAAATTCTGCTCGCGCCCGTGGCGGCAAAAATTCTAAATAAGCGTCTGGCAATCGTCGCCGACGGTGTTTTGCAGTTCATTCCCTTTGCCGCCCTGTCAAGTCCAAATTCCAAAGCTCAAAATCCAAACCTTTTAATCGAGGAAAATGAAATTGTCGCTTTGCCTTCAGCGAGCGTTTTGGCGGAGCTGCGTCAAAATTCAGGCAAACCAAACGTGCCGAAAAAAACGATTGCAATTTTCGCCGACCCGGTTTTTGAAGCCGCCGACCCGAGACTGGCAATAGCTTCAAAAAACACGAAATCAAGCGAAAAGACGGCAGAAACCAACAAAGTTCTACGCGATTTTAGTTTTGGCGAAAATCTGCCGCGCCTACTTTCCTCGCGCATCGAAGCCAAAAACATCTCCGCTTTCGTGGAGAAAAATCAAACGGATTTGAATATTGATTTTGATGCAAACCGTGAAAACGCGATGAGCGCAGATTTATCGAATTACCGTATTTTGCATTTTGCGACGCACGGGTTTCTCGACAACATTCATCCCGAATCGTCCGGCTTGATGCTGTCGCTTTATGACAAAAACGGCAAAGTTCAGGACGGATTTTTAAGTTTGAATCAAATTTACAATTTAGATTTAAACAGCGATTTGGTCGTCCTTTCCGCATGTCAGACGGCTTTGGGAAAAGACGTGCGCGGCGAAGGCTTAATCGGGCTGACGCGCGGATTTATGTACGCCGGAGCGAAGCGAATCGTGGCGAGTTTATGGAAAGTTGACGATGCGGCGACCGCCGAATTTATGCGGCGTTTTTACCAGAATCTCTTGCAGAAAAAGCTTTCCGCCGCCACCGCTTTAAGACAGACGCAAACGGAGATGAAACAAATTCCGCGCTATCGGGAACCGTATTTCTGGGCGGGTTTTACGCTTCAAGGCGAGTGGAGATAAAGTAAAAAGGCGAAAATGCCGGTCAGTTTTCGCTTTATTACTTTTTACTTTAGTCTTAATCATCTAAAATTATCCTGTTTATAAAACGTCCGCTCCGGTAAAAATGTAGGTGGAAAACGTAATTACGCAAACAGGTTTCGATAGACTTTTGGCGACACTCGACGCTTCCGACCGCGAAAAAGCGGGCGCGGAATACGAATCTCTTCGCGCTCGCCTGATTAAGTTTTTTGAATGGCGAAACTGCGAGATCGCGGAAGCGTTAACCGATATTGTTTTTGACCGAATCGTAAAAAAAATCGATGAAGGCGAGCAAATTCAAAACATTAACGCATACTCGGCAGCCGTCGCACAGTTTGTCTATAAAGAAGATTGCCGAAGTCGTGAGCGGCGCATTCAATCAATAGATGATGTGCCGGAAACCGCACATCTGATAAAGAAAGATGAATCTTCCGACGAAGAAACAGACGAGGCGCAAATGAATTGTCTGGAAAAATGTCTGGCGGAATTTTCTGACGAAAACCGCCGCCTTATCGTCGCGTATTACGACACGGACGAGCGCACTATGATTGCGACGCGCAGGCGTCTCGCTGATAAAATGGAAATTTCGCTCAACATCTTACGCATTCGTGTTTGTCGCCTGAAAGCGAAGCTGGAAAGCTGCACGCTTAAATGCTGCCGCAAATTTTAAGGTTGAAATCAAAAAATCAACTTTAAATTTAACGGCTGAAATGTTTTTGCGATTTTTTGCACAATAAACGGGAAGAAAAAGTGGTTCACGAAAATTTACATAATGAAACGGAAATTCGCCCGTTTTTGTTGGGCGAAATGCCCGCAGAAGCGAGAAGTGCATTTGAAGAGAAGTTCATTGCGGATGAAAGTTTATTTGAACAAATCAGCATTGCAGAGGACGAATTAATTGAATCTTACCTTCGCGGAACGCTTTCGCCCGCAGAAAAAATAAGTTTTGAACGCGAATTTCTGTCAACCGAACCGCGTCGCCGTCGAGTGCGTTTCGCGCGGACAATGCTCGCCAAACTAGCCGAACAAAACGAACTCGTCGCTGCAAAAAAAACGGAAACGATGACGAATCCGTCCGTTTGGGATAAGCTCGCGAATTTTTTCAAATTTCCAAAACTCGTATTCGGCGCGGCTCTCACGCTTTTAATTTTGATTTTCGGCGGCTGGCTTTTACTGCGAAATACAAACCAGCCGGAAATTGCCGGACAAACTTCGCCGCCGACGGTAGAGCCGAGTCAAAATCAAAATCTGCCGTTAAATCGAAACGCTGCGGTTAATTTGAACACAAATGCAACACAACAGAATGTTCCCGACAATAAAAACGATTTGCCGAACGACAATCGAACCGCGCCGAACGTCAATCAAAACCCGGACAGGCTAAAACAAGATTCACCCGCAGTCACGCCGGTTCTCGCTTTGTTCACGGGCGCGACTCGCGCAAACGGCAAAATAAGCACTTTGAATTTTCCGGAAAATGCTGTGGGCGCAAAGCTGCGGTTGAATCTCGAAAGTCAGGATTACAAAATTTATTCGGTTGAAATCGTCAATCCCGACGGTAAGTTAATCTTTAAAAACAGTAATCTCAAATCTCAAAACTCAAAAATTAATTTCTTCATCCCCGCTCAAAAACTTCAAACCGGCGATTATATCGTCAAACTTTCCGCACTTAATTGGCAACACGAAAATGAATCGGTTGCCGATTACGCCTTTCGCGTCAAACGCAAATAATCGCAAAAAAATTAATTGCCAGGAGGAGCGAAAAAGCACGAAATAAATACAAAAACTTCGTGTTTTTTGCATTTATCTGCGGCTGAAAATTTTCTGAAATGTTTTTTCACTCTTTGGCACTAAAACTGAAAACAATTTTTGCGAGGAAGATTTCCATTGAAAAATACGGCAAGCGTTCGCAATTTTGAGATTAACTTGCCTTAAGGATTAAAAAGCTTTGTGTAGAAGCACTGAAATACTTTTCGGCTTACCGGCACTATTGCCGGAGATAGAAAATTTACGGGAGAAAATTTGAGATGAAAAAATATTGGTTGATATTAATAGCGAGTTTATTTTTAACGGCGTGCGGCGCGGCGAAAATGATTTCCAACGGCGATACGTCTTCAGGCAAACCGAAAGTCGGCGATACGGTTGTCGCGAAATGGTCGGGCAGTTCATTTTACGAAGGCAAAATCGACAAAATTGACGGCTCGAAAATCACCGTCAGTTGGTTTGATAATTCAAACCCGATTGTTATTGATTCGAGCGACGTTTATGCAATTCCGGCGGCGGGCGCGAAACCGGACGCGAAAGTCGGCGATATAATTTTGGCAAAAACCGGAAACGGCAATTACTGGGACGGAGGCGAAATTACTGGTATCGAAGGCGACGTTTACAAAGTAAAATTTGTTACTGCTTTAAACAGCGTCAATGTTCCGGCGGAAAAAATTATCAAAATTTCTTCGGCAGTCATCGCCGATTTCAAAGATAAAGCTGGAGCGACGGGCTTTCTCAAAAATGCGCAAGCAACCAGACCGGCGGCTCCGGCGGATTACAAGCCGAAAAAAGGCGACCGGGTTCTCGCCGAATGGTCAACGAACAGTTGGTATTCGGGCAGTATCGACAATATTTCCGGCTCAAATATTTACATCGCCTGGGACGACACCTCGAAACCTTCGGCAGTTAATTCGAGCAAAGTGATTCCCTTGCCGAAGACAAGCAGCAAGGAGATGCCGGCAACAAGTCAATTTTTGCTGGTCAAACCCGACAGCGGCGCTTACTGGCAATACGCGCAAACCGTTTCAATTAACGGCTCGAACGTCGAAATAAAGTTGCCGACAAACCAAACAAAAACGGTCAAAGCCGGAGAATTCGTTTTATTGAATTAAAGAGGAAAACCTATGAATAAGCTAATTTTAGTATTCAATTTTGTTTTGGCGGTAGTTTTTATTACTTCAATTTCGGCGAATGCGCAAAAACCGCCGTTGGAAGCGCAAATCAGAAAAGACGTGATGAATCCGGGCGTGATGGCCATCATCTATCGCGGCGGCGGCTCATTTGAAAAATACGTCACGAACGGCGCAGTGGTCAACGAATATTACTGCTTTGTAAAAAATCAGAAGTTGAAATGGATATGAAAAAAATTAAAGGAACAATCGTTTTACTATGCGCGCTGTGGTTTGTTTTCGCCGCATCGTCCTGTCAACTGCTGCCTGGCAAGACCGTCGTTGAGGAGAAGGACGCGCCGAAGGTATTGCTGCCTTTTTCCGGCGCGGTCAACGGCAAGATGAAATGGGGCTTCATGGACGGCAAAGGAAAGCGCGTCATCGATTTGCAGTATGAGGCGGTCGAGTTTTTCAGCGAAGAACTGGCGCGGGTGAAACTGGGCGATAACAAATGCGAATGCTGGGGGTTTATCGACGAGACGGGGAAAATGGTTATCCAGCCGCAGTTTAATGAGCCGGGCAGCAGCGACATCGACTTTCTGATGAATCCCGAACGATTCGGTTTTTCCGACGGCGTGGCGGTCGCCAAGCTGAAAGAAGGCGGAAAACAGGTCGTCATTGATAAAACCGGACAGATACTTTTTACCGCGCCGGAAGGCTACACGCTCTACAACAAGTTTTCCGAAGGCCTGGTAAAATTCTCGACCTCGCCGGGCGGTTATTATTCTCCCTACGGTTTTATGGACAAAACCGGAAAAGTTGTCCTCGACCCGATACATTCAAATGCCGGTTCGTTTCACGACGGTCTCGCCAGCGTCGAGCTTCCGACTTTTCCGACAACTTACGGTTTTATTGATAAAACGGGAAAAAAGGTCATCGAGGGATTTGACCAGGTGTTCGATTTTTCCGAAGGCTTAGCCGCCGTCAAAAAAGGCGACAAATGGGGATTTATAGACAAAAACGGGCAGACGATTATCGAGCCGCAATATTATGAAGTCGGAAGTTTTTCCGACGGCTGGTCGTGGATTAGAGCCGAAGCCTTTGAACATAAATACTTTTATATCGACAAGACCGGCAAAAGCGCGCTGCCGTTGCCGGAAAAATTTGTGTTGAGTTTGTCGGATTTTTCCGAAGGCTTGACGTGGCTGGACAACGACGTAATTGACAAAACGGGCAAGGTAATCGGCACGATGCCGAATCTGCCCATCGCCAACCGCGAAGCAATTCGGAAATTTAAGTTTAAAGACGGCGTTTCGATAATGACCGACGGGAAGTTTGCCTTTTACCTAAATAAAGAAGGCAAAGAAATCAAACAGCAATGAACAAAATAAGGTTGAATATATGATTCGTAAATTTCAAAAAAGAGTACTGCCGTTCGCCGTCGCGTTGATTTTCCTGTCCGGCGCATTGGCTGTCTGCGCGGCGGCTCAAACCGCCGACCTTTCTACCGACAAAGCCGTGATTGCGGAATTGCAAAAAACGGTTGACGCAAGAGACGCAAAACCGGCAAAGGGCGACGAAAAGCTCGAAGCCAAGCGAAAAGCCGCGAGCAGGCTCGACGCGAAAGACGTTTGTATCAAGCGTTTGAAAGAATCGACGAAAGTTATCGTCATCGGATTTTTCAGAACCGATGTCGGCTGTTATTTTGACGGCGTGTTTATTGATTCGCGCTATTTTGAACGAGATGGTTTCGATTTATCGAAGATTGCTCTCGCCGCGCTCGGTTGGAAAAAGGCTATTCAAATACAGCGCGAAAATCTGGCGAAAATCTGGGTAGAGAAAGCACTTCTCGCATTTGCTCCGCTGCCGAATCAAACGCTCTCAGCAGTTTCGACCAGCGACGGCAAAATAAAAGTAACCGCGTCCTCAAAATATCCGCCGGGTGTGACGAGCCGCACCGAAACAAAGAAGTTCGTCTTTGACAAAGACGGCGGATTATATTCGGGAGGCGATTATTAAAGGCTTTACACTATAGGCAGGATAAACATTTATAGAAAATTTACCGGGTTTTCGACCGTGAAAACCGGTGCTTTCGGTGATTAAAATACTTTTGCCCGGATACTATAATTTTTGATATACTTCGATGCGTCGAAAATACTTACTTTTCTATATATTTTCCGAAATATTCCAACAGAAATATTTTTGCCGCAGGCACATTCAAATTGTTATCAATATTTAAGGTCTGTCAATTTTATAATTTATGAAAAATCAGCGAACAAAACTCGGTATCGAATCTTTGTTAACGGAAAAAATCGGATTAATTCAAGGGTTAAAAGTCGGTCTTATTTGTAATCAAGCCTCGGTTTTACCAAATTTATCCCATGTCGCGGACGTTTTCAAAAGTCGGACTGAATTTACACTGACTACTTTATTCGGTCC
>JBDTZT010000693.1:0-2892 GCA_040005005.1 Actinomycetota bacterium | reverse complement strand
AATTTTGATGCGCTGATAACCTGCGTCGAGTTCGGTTTTGATCTTTTCCAGAAGCTGTTCGACCGAATCCTGAATCCCGATCGAAACGCCGCAGGCGATTTCCGCGTTTTCGCCGCCTAAGAAACGCCAGAGCGGAATATTTAATTTTTTTGCTTCCAAATCCCAGCAAGCTGTTTCGATCGCCGCTTTCGCCATCCGATTGCCGCGCACGGCTTTCATCAAATCCCACACTTGCGCGGCGTTTTCGACTTCCGCAGCTATCACCATCGGCGCAAGAATCTTTTCGATGACCGCCCACGCCGCGTCCGTCCATTCTTCGGAATACGAAGGCGTTTCGCCGCACGTCGCTTCGCCCCAACCTTCGGCGCCCGATTCGTCTAACACTCGCGTCAGAATGATTCGGCGTTCGTAAGTTCTGCCGAAACTCGTTTCAAAAAAATGAACGAGCGGCAGATTTATTTCGATAAGTTCGATTGATTTGATTTTCATTGCCCAAAACTGTGCCTAAAACACAAACAAACAGGATAAGCAATTTTGCTTATCCTGTCCATCCCGGTCAAATTTTCCGTTAAAAGAAAATCAGTTGCATTTCGCGCAATCGTTGTTTTTACTTTGCCGGTTGACGGCTTTCAAATCGCGCTGATAACCTTCGATGATATTTAAAATAAACTTGATATCCGCGTCTTCCATATTCGGAAAGCGTTTGTAAGTTTCCGCCACCGAAGCGTTTAAAAAGTTTTCAGCCTGACGGTAATTTTGGCGTTTGGCAGATTCGGTCATATCGAAAAGCGATTGGGCAAGCTCGGCAATCGTGTAATTTTTCTTGACCTCCGTGTCGGCTAACAGGTCGCAATATTTTCGTTCGCTCGGAACTAATTTAATTTCCTGCACTTCTTCGACCGTTCGCTGCCGTTTAACATCGAAATACGACAGGCGAACTTTGACGGACGACGCGCCTTTCAACGGATTACGAGCGCGAAAACGCATCATCACGACCTGCGTCAAACCGTTGTTCATATTATCAAGGCTGATTGAAACGCCGTTAGTGCGAAGGCGCGGCGCGTAGCCGTAAATCTTTTCAACTTCCAGATTCGGATCGTAATCAACGCTGACTTCGACCTTTTTAGCGACCGACGAGATCAGGCTTTGCACCTCTTCGACAAAAACTTTTTCGATGTCTTGATTATCGGAAACGAAATGATAAAGCCCGCGTCCCGATGTCGCCAGCGTCCGCAAAAGGTCGTTGTTCAAATCGAGTCCGACGCCGATCGTCGAAAGGTCGAGACCTTGCCCGTTAAATTCCGAAGATTCGGCGGCGATTCGTTTTGGTTCGACCACGCCGACATTGGCGATTCCGTCCGTCAATAAAATCACGCGGTTGGTCGCGTCTTTCCGAAAATTCTTTTGCGCCTCCGCGTAACCGAGCATCAATCCAGCGTGCAGATTGGTCGAACCATCCGGCTCGATACAATCAATTGCGCGGCGTAATTCGTAACCGTCGCCGATGCGGTTTGCCGGAAACAAAACCCGCGCGTCAGAATCAAAGACAACGATTGAAATAATATCGTCGGGACGCAATTTTCCGATTAAAACCCGCAGAGATTCTTTCACCCGCGACATTTTATCGCTGTCCGCCATCGAACCGCTTTTATCAATCACGAGAGCCAAATTAAGCGGTCGCAAATCGGTTCGTTCGCTGACTTCGGCGGTCGTAAAACCGATTTGCAAGACGGCTTCGCGCTGCGCGGAAGAGATTTCATCATTTCCCCAACGCGTGTCGAGCGCGACGGCTTGCCCGGCTTTCGGCAGCGGCAAACGATGTTTGCGATAATTCACAAATTCTTCGACTGCGACCTCGTCCGGTGCTTTAAAACTGACTGTCGGTTCGTAATAATTTGAATTTCTTGAGCTTGTATTTCTCGAACTCGTATTGGTTGAACCCGAAGTTTGCGGGTTTGATTTTGAAATCGCGCGGCTTCGCGAAACCGAAGCCGAAGATGCGTTATCCTGCGCCAAAACATTGAGCCCGAAACTCAAAAAAACTCCGCCCCAAACGAATATAAATCCGCCAAAACGAAAAACTTTCATCATTTTTTCTCCTTATTATTTGTTGAATTTTCATTAATTGGGGAAAGCTTTTTGTAAAACCTTTTGCTTAACAGATTCTTTCAAGAGAAATTAAGTTGCTTGCCGGTGAATGTTTATTTGAAAGAAATTGTTTTTAGAGCAGATTCGAGATTGATAGACAGCAAAAAAGCCCAACAAACAATAGGTTTGTGGCCCGTGATCGCAATTGGCAAACCGAAAGTTCGCCATCATTCTTATGCAAAATCTGCTTTAGGCTGGAGCGCGTACGCGCGAGTCTTTAGGTCTTTAAACTAAAAATTGAAACAAATCCTGCCGGTCGTTGATGTATTCGTAAGGAATCCGCGTTTGTCGCATTCTTTCGAGCAAAGGTTCAAATTCGTCCTTGTTTTTGAGTTCGATGCCGACGAGCGCGGGACCTTGTTCGCGGGAAGTTTTTTTGACGTATTCAAAATGCGTGATGTCGTCGTCAGGACCTAACGCGGTCAAAAATTCGCGCAAGGCTCCGGCGCGCTGCGGAAAGCGAATAATAAAATAATGCTTCAAACCTTCGTAGAGCAAGGATCGTTCTTTGATTTCCTCGGTACGCGTGATGTCGTTGTTGCCGCCGCTCACGAGACAAACCACGTTTTTGCCTTTGATTTCATCTTTGATCAAATCTAAAGCCGCAATCGTCAACGCTCCCGCCGGTTCGGCAACGATTGCCTCTTCGTTGTAAAGCTGCAAAATCGTCGAACAAACTTTACCTTCGGGAATGAGCAAAACCCGGTCTAAATTTTGACGGCAAATCTCGAAAGTCAGATTGCC
>JBDTZT010000692.1:0-2893 GCA_040005005.1 Actinomycetota bacterium | reverse complement strand
AACAAATCGTTGATTCGGCGCAGGCGGCGATTGATAAAGCCGTCGAAATGGGCGTTACGGACAGAGATCGTGTTGGCGTCGGCGGACACAGCTACGGCGCGTTTATGACGGTGAACTTGCTCGCGCATTCAGACATTTTCCGCGCCGGAATCGCGCGTTCGGGCGCGTATAACCGCACCTTAACACCGTTCGGTTTCCAATCCGAACGCCGCACTTTCTGGGAAGCGAAAGAGCTTTACGAAAATGTCTCGCCGTTCTTTTTCGCCGACAAGATCAACGAACCGCTCCTGATGATTCACGGCGAGGCGGACAATAATCAGGGAACTTTCCCGATTCAATCCGAACGCCTTTTCGCCGCGATGCAGGGCAACGGCGGCACCGCGCGATTGGTCATGTTGCCGCTCGAAGCGCACGGCTATTCAGCACGCGAATCAACCGAACACACGCTTTATGAGATGGTGAACTGGTTCGACAAATACGTCAAAAACGCCAAACCGCGGTAGGAAACGTTTAAGATGAAAGACCTTGCCCGCGAATAAACACGAAAAGCCGCTACCAATTTTCGTGTTTATTTGCGGGCAATTTTTTCATCTTTCAAGGCCCTTGTTTGGCAAATTCCGTTTGATTTGTTTTTTCGTACAATGCGGCGAGGCGTGATTTTGCGAGTTTTGTACGCGGATTTTCTGCGCCTTGTGAAACTTTCAGGCTTTCGTAACTTTCCGAAAGAAGCGGTTCGGCTTCCGTGTAACGCTTTTCGATCATCAAACATTCACCCAACGCGCTGTTTGCCAGCGCGATCCAAAAATGTTCCTTCGGCAAAGATTCGACGCGGATTTTAACTGCTTCGCGCAAAAGTTTTTCGCCCTCGATTGTTTGTCCGTTTTTTACCAAACTCAAACCTTTGACGATCAGGGCGGTTGGATATTGATCGTAATGTTTGCCGAAACTTTCATCGTAGATTTTTAAGGCCTCGTCGGTTTGCTTAATCGCTTCCACATATTTTCCTTGTCCGTAAAGTGCGACCGCCTGATTGCGCAGATTGTCGCCGAGCCATAAATTTTGCGGCGAAAGTAATTTGCGAAAGATTGTTTCGGCTTCGCGCAAAGTCGCGTCGGCATTTGAATAATCGCCTTGCTCAGATAAAAATCCGCCGTAAATCGTCAGAGCAAATCCGTAACTCGGCGAATCGGTTTCGCCTCTACTGTGAAATTCTTCAACGGCTTGGCGGGCGGTTTCGAGAGCTTCGTCAAATCTTCCCTGATCGGCGATCGTCGAAGCGAGAGTGCTGCGCGTCGTCGCAAAAGCGTTCGATAAACCTGCCGGTAATTCGGGGAATAATGCGAGAGTTTCGCGAAAAAGAGCTTCAGCTTCGCGTGAATCACCCTGCGTCCGCCTCAGATACGCAAATTGATTGAGTGCGTCGGCCAGAATTTCCGTTTTAACGGTTCCTTTTTGATATTCGCTTCTGAGCGGCGGCAAATAACGACGGTAGATTTTTTCCGCCTCGTCCAATTCATCTTTGGCAAAAAGCAGCTCCGCCCAAAGCATCGAGCCGGCGATCATTTTCGGATGATTTTCGCCGTAAAGTTCTCTCAGCAAAATCACATACTGTTCCATATACTTTCTTGATTGTGAGAATTTGCTCTGCCCGTGATAAGTTATCGCAACCGTTCGTTCGAGTTCGGCTTTGACCTCCGGCAAAGCGTCAAATTCCCCGTTGTCCAATCGCTTGGCGGCTTCGTCCAAAACTTCATTCACGGTGGTTTCCCTGCGGTCTTTTCGTGAATTACTAAACATCGGATCGGAATATTTGAGGGTTTGCTCAAGAAAATTGTTAATCCTTTCTGCTTTTTCCTGTTCGCGTTCGGCGATTCGGGCTTGCCAAATGCTGACGACAATACCGCCGATCAAACTCAGGATGATTAAACTCGCTGCCAATACTCCGACCTTATTTCTTTGAATAAATTTTTCGGCGCGATACTTAAAAGTATTTGAACGAGCCGCGACAGGCAAACCTTTCAAATATCTTTCGATGTCTTCGGCAAACGCTTCGACCGATTTGTAGCGTCTTTCGGGTCCTTTTCTAAGAGCCATTAATACGATATTGTCCAAATCGCCGCGCAGTTTCGGATTCCGCATTTTGGACTTCGGATTTGCCGATGGCGGCAATGGTTCAACAACGGTCACGGTTTTGATGATCTGTTCCAGACTTTTCCCGTCAAACTGAAACGGTCGCCTCCCCGTCAGCAATTCATACAAAACAACTCCCAGACTGTATATGTCCGAGGCGGTCGTCAGCACTTCGCCTTTCAATTGTTCAGGTGAAGCATACGCCGGTGTCAATGCCCGAAATGCCGTCTGCGTCTGCGCCGCATCGCTCGATAAGTTTTCATCGAGCAGTTTTGCCAAACCGAAATCGAGCAGCTTCGGCTCGCCTTCCTGGTTAACCAGAATATTTGAGGGTTTGAGATCGCGGTGAACAATTAAATTTCGATGCGCGTAAGCGACGGCGGCACAAACCTTCAGAAATAATTTAAGCCGCGCTTCGAGATTCAGATTTTCGCGGGCGGCGAATTTCGTGATTGGTTCGCCTTCGACAAATTCCATCGCGATAAACGGTTCGCCCGTCACGGAGACGCCGCCGTCGAGCAGTTTGGCGATGTTCGGATGATTGAGATTGGCGAGAATCTGGCGTTCGCGTTTGAACCGTTCGATGATCTCGCGTTCGGCGATCGCCTGGCGGATGAGCTTGATCGCGACCTGTTGAGAAAATTCGCCGTCGGCGCGTGAGGCAAGAAAGACCGCGCCCATCCCGCCCGCGCCGATCTCACGAATGATCTTGTAATTGCCGAAATGTTTTATCCAGAATACAAAGCACCTGCCAATAATGGAT
>JBDTZT010000691.1:0-2896 GCA_040005005.1 Actinomycetota bacterium | reverse complement strand
ATTGATAAAAACGGAAACATCGCGTATCACAAAGTTCAATCGCTGAGTTTGTTTCGTCCGAATGATGATGAAATTTTAGCGGCTATTAAAGACGCGGAAGAAAAAAATTAACGGAGATAAACAAGATAAAGAGGATGGAAACAAAAAATAAAATCTTGTTTATCCACTTTATCCCTTTTAATTTCACTTTTGAAACTGCTTTGTAAAAATTAACGAATAAAATTAGGAGAAATAAAATGGCTTTATTTTCAAGTGATAAATTTAAATGCGCCCGCTGCGGGCAGAAAAACGCGCCGATTGGTTACGCGCCGATTCCGACCGAACTCGGACAGCGCATCGGCGCGGAAATGTGTAAGGAATGCTGGGCGGAATGGCTGCAAAAGCAAAAACAGCTTATCAATCATTTCGGCATTGATATTTCAAATCCCGATTCGCACGAATTTCTTTTCGACCAGATGAAAATTTTCTTTTACGATGAAGGAGTCGAGCTTACGCAGATTGACACTTCAAAAGAAGGAACGGTCAATTGGTGAAATCGTGAGCAATATCTAAATCTTTAAGCAATGAGCGGCGCAAGAATCGCCGCTCGTTTTATTTTGGAATATAATTCGTTCTGAAACCGCATCTTAAATTCGGGCGAAAGCAATAATAGAAGATTGAAGAGTTTTGAGGAAATATAATGCGACAAGTTTTCGGCATTTTGATTCTTTTTGCGGCAGCCGCAATTTTTAGCGGTAATACATTCGGAATGAATAATGTTAAAAAACAAGCAAAGGTGCGCGCGCCTGAACTCACCGGCGGCAAAGGCTGGCTCAATACCGACAAACCGCTTTCAATCGCGGGCTTGAAAGGCAAAATCATTTTGCTCGATTTCTGGACTTACGGCTGTATCAACTGCATTCATATCATTCCCGAACTCAAAAAACTCGAAACGAAATACGCGAAAAATCTGGTCGTCATCGGCGTTCATTCCGCAAAATTTGAAAATGAAAAGGACACGGAAAACATTCGCAAAATTGTTTTGCGCTACGGCATCGAACATCCGATTGTCAACGACGCGGACTTTAAGATTTGGGACGCCTACGCTATAAGAGCCTGGCCTGGTCTAGTCGTGATTGACCCAAGCGGCTACGTGATAAAAACTGTTTTCGGCGAAGGACAGTTTGAGGAAATTGAACGAACCATCGCTGAAACGATTATCGAGTTTCGCAAGAAAGGAGAGCTAAACGAGCAGCCTTTGAAACTAGCTTTGGAAAAAGCGAAAGTCGGCGATTTGCCGCTTGCGTTTCCGGGTAAAGTTCTCGCCGATGAAAAATCGAAACGCCTTTTTATTACCGATTCCAATCACAATCGAATCGTCGTTACCGATTTGGCAGGAAAACTTTTGACTACAATCGGCAGCGGTAAAGCTGCGAAAGAAGACGGCGATTACGCAAGCGCGAGTTTCAATCGCCCGCAAGGTCTGGCGCTTGACGGCGATAATCTTTACGTCGCTGATACGGAAAATCATTTAATTCGGCGCGTTGATTTGAAATTAAAACGCGTTGAAACCATTGGCGGCACGGGAAAGTTGGAAGCATTTGACGGCACGGGCGGCGACGCTTTGACAACTGCGATAAATTCGCCCTGGGATTTACAGATCGTCGGCAGAAATTTGTTTATCGCAATGGCTGGTTCGCATCAGATTTGGCGAATGGATTTGGATAAAAACACGCTCGCGCCGTATGCGGGAACGCGGGCGGAAGCGCGGTATGACGGCGCGAACGATAAAGCGGCGTTTGCACAGCCTTCAGGCATTGCGTCGGACGGAAAAAATCTTTTTGTCGCCGATGCTGAATCGAATATCATCCGTAAAATTGATTTGCAAAAGGAAACAGTCGAAACGTTGGTCGGCGGCGATTTATTTCAATTCGGTGACACGGACGGCGCGGGCGACGACGTTCGTTTGCAGCATCCTTTGGGCGTGACGCTATACGACGGGAAAATATTGATTGCCGACACATACAATCACAAAATTAAAATTCTCGACGCAGCCGAAAGAACAGTCAAAACATTTCTCGGCACGGGCAAAGCCGGACAAGCCGACGGCGCAAACGCGATGTTTTATGAGCCTGGGGGTTTGAGCGTTGCCGACGGCAAACTGTTCATCGCCGATACGAATAATCAAGCGATTCGCGTCGTGGATTTGAAAACAAAAATAGTTTCGACTTTGAATATTGAAGGCTTAACGCCGCCGTCGCAAGCCGAAACTGAAAGTTACGCGCCGAACGCCAGGGAAACAACACTCGAAACCAAAAACGTATTGGCAAACGCGCAAAGCTCGCTAATTTTTAATATCAATCTGCCCGAAGGCTTTCATCTGAATCCGAATGCGCCGCAGAAATTTGAAATCTCGACCGAGAACGGGCAAAGCGTGAAAATCGTTAACCCGGCGCAGAAATTTAAAACGCTTCCTGTCGTTGTCCCTTTTCAAACCGTTCAAAAGGGCGCGGCAAATTTAAAAGCAAAACTGACAATTTATTATTGCCGCGCAGACAACACGGGCGTTTGCAAAATAAAAACGCTGGTTTGGAATGTGCCGCTCAATGTCGTTGCGGATAAGAACGCGCCGAGTAAAGTCGAGATTTCAGCAAGCGTTGATTGAGAGTTTCAAGTTTGGTGCGTGATTTACTTGCAAACCGAAAACTTAAATTAGAGCCGCCAAAATATTGGAACCAGAACAAGCGCCACGATGAAAACGACAATCGTTAAGATCGTACCGATTTTGACGAAATCCATAAAGCGATAGCGTCCGGGCGTATAAACTAAAACGCAAGCCGGTTCGAGCGGCGTGATGAAGGAAAACGATGCGGCGTAAGTTATCGCAACGGCAAATGTCCGCGGATTGAGTCCGAGA
>JBDTZT010000690.1:0-2903 GCA_040005005.1 Actinomycetota bacterium | reverse complement strand
TGGAAAGTTCCTTACCTTGTTTGACGCGAAGCATCACGGATGCTTTTGCGCCTTCTTCTTTTTCGGTAAATACCGATTCTTTCTGCGGTGTGATATGAACCCGGACGGATTCAACTTCGTCCATTCCTTCGAGCGTTTTGGAAAGTTCGCCTTCGATCGCACGGCGGTAATTGACCTGTTGGGCAAAATCGGTCGCGCCGAAATTCGTCTTATCAAAGAGATCAAAACCGACGTGTCCGCCTGAAATTGCGCCGTCGCCAGCCATTTGCAGGCGAAGTTCGGAAATGCGGTCGCGCGGAACTTGAATAATCGTGCCGCCGCCTGAAAGTGAATAGGGAACGTTGGCGGCTTTTAGTTTTTCGACGATTGATTGCGCGTCGGTCGGTTTCAAATCCGAAAATAAAACTCCATAATCAGGCTGCGAACCGTAATAAACCATCGCGCCGATTAAACCTAATGTCGCCACTGCCGCGCCGATGGTCGCAATGCGTCCCGCCATCGCCAAGCGATTCCAGATTTCTTTGATTTGTATGAGCGGAGAAGCCATTTTTTGTTTGGGTCTGAGGTTTTGGGTCTTTGGTTAATTTTCCGGATTTAGTTCGATTTTCAGTTAATCGTCTTACGAAGACCAAAAACCAAAAACCAAAGACCATAGAATTTTTTCAAACCTGCATCCTCATTATTTCTTCATACGCGCCGATAAGTTTATTGCGGACTTGCAATCCGAGTTGAAATTTCAAATCGGCGGTTTGAAGCTGGATAATCGTTTTATGCAGATCGGGTGATTCGCCGGTGACGGCTTTGGAAATTTCCTGTTCAGCTCCTTTTTGCGAACTGTCAATAGATTCGACCGCGCTTTTGATGAGCGAACCGAATTCGTCACCCGAAGCCTTCGCACTTTCGGTCGAGATTTTACTGCCCGAAGTGAGCGGCGAGAGATTTCCAAAATTTATTGCGTTAATAGTCATGGTGATAAAAAAGTTCTTTAAGATGTCCTTCAAACTTTTGTTTGAAGCCAAAGAGGTAAACAAACTGAAGTTTGTTTTACATTCTCAAAGTTAAGCGTCGCCGAGATTAATGCTGACGCGCGCCAATTCTTTGGCAGTATTGAAAACAGTCGAATTCGCTTCAAACGAACGGGCCGCCGAAATCATATTGACGGTTTCTTCGAGCGGGTCAACGTCCGGCATTTTAACGTAGCCGTTGGCATCAGCGTCGGGATGTCCGGGCAGATACTGCATCACCGATTGATTTTCGTCCGCCAGCACAACTTCCGATTTAACGCCTTGCGAAATCGTGTCCGTTTGGTCAAACAAACCGCTGCTCGCGGCATTCAATTGCCAGTTTTCGCTGACATCCTGCGCCGTAAAAACAACGTCGCGCCGTTGATACGGTTTGCCGGTCGCGGTGCGTGTCGAATTGGCGTTGGCCAGATTGGCCGACGCCGCTTCGAGTCGTTCGCGCTGTGAAGTCATTCCTTGTGAAGCGATTTTGAAGATTGTAAATAAAGACATAATTGGTAAAATTTATTTTCCTTCACGAATTGCCGTGCGAAGCAGGCGCAGACGCGATTGAAGCATTTTTGCGCCGAAGTTGAAATTCGTTCCGGTTTGCGCCATTTTCGCCATTTCACTGCCCATATCAACCGTATTGCCGTCCAAACCCATAACGGTTATCGGTTGATCAACGACGCGTGGTTGAGAGAGGCTGCTTGAATTTTGTTTGGATAGCGGCAGCGAGCTTTGCTGAGCGGCTTCCTGCAGATAGTCGTCAAAATCGAGGTCTTTGGCGACGTAACCGGGCGTGTCGGTATTGGCGATGTTTCCGGCAATGACCTGCGCCCGGCGGCTTTGCACATCTAAAAACGATTGCAGTAAATTTGTAATATTATCGGCGGGTAAAATTTCCATATGCAAACCTCCGCGAAATTAATAGCAAAAGATGTGCCTCAATCTAAAACCACAAAAAATAAGAGCTTACGACCAAACGATGAGATTTAACTGAAGGCTCAGTGTCATTTGCGCAGAAAAAAACTGTCATTTTGTTGACACTAATTGATTTTAAGGTTACCTTTAAATGGGTGTTTCTTCCACAGAGACAACTTACCAACCCTTAGGAAACGTTTACGCGATAATCAAAATTGTTTGTTCATTAAAATTCTTTCTGCCGGAACATATTTGATTATTACTTCATTATGAAAGCTAAAATTTTGGTGGTTGAAGATGATGCGCTTTTACGCACGCTTTTACTTGAAGTATTGAGCCTCGAAGGGCATCAATTGGAAAGCGCGGAATCAGCCGAAGAAGCCATTAAAAAACTCGAAAAAGAGAAATTCGACGTTCTTTTAACCGATGTCAATCTGCCTGGTAAAAGTGGTTTGGAACTGCTGCCGATTTGTCTTCAGTATAACCCGAAAACTTATTTATTGGTGATGACGGGTTTTGCTTCGATTGACACAGCAGTTCAGGCGATGAAACTCGGCGCGTCGGATTTTCTCTGCAAACCCATTGCCCTCAATGAGTTAATCGGCGTTATTCAAATCGCCGTCGAAAAAATCGGCGCGCGGGCGGTGCCGCTGACAGCGCAGAGCATTTCAAATTCACCGATTATCGCCAAATCAACGATGATGCTCAATGTGCTTGAACAGGTCAAAATCATTGCGCCGTATAAAATCAATGTTCTGATCACGGGCGAAACCGGCACGGGCAAGGAATTGATCGCCAGAGCAATTCACCAGACCAGCCCGCGTGAGAAAAAAGATTTTGTCGCGCTCAACTGTGCGGCGATTCCCGAACAATTGCTCGAAGACGAACTTTTCGGACACGTCAAAGGCGCGTTCACCGGAGCGCAGAACGACCGCAAAGGACGTTTTGAACAAGCTGACGGCGGAACGCTTTTTATGG
>JBDTZT010000689.1:0-2903 GCA_040005005.1 Actinomycetota bacterium | reverse complement strand
ATGCCGCAAGTTGCCGTCAGACGCAAGGACTTGAAGCCGGGCGAGGTGTTGTGCACGTATTGCACCGCTCGATCCGACATGATGCCGATACCGCGCGACAGCGGTTTGGATCGCAGGGCCTCGATCATCTGCCGGACGTCCCGAGCGGTGAGCTTCGCGAGTTTTTTCGAACTCGTGTATTTATTGGCGATGAGCCATTCGGCCGCGCCGATAAAATCGTCGAAAACGTTCTGCTTCTTGAGTTTCGTGCCCGCTTCGTGCCACGCTTCGCCGTATTCCGCGCCGCCGCGCAGATTGGCGACCGCCAGAACGCCGCCCATTTCCATCCAGACAATACGCGAAACGCTAAATCCGGGTGTCATCGAAATATTGAAACCACCGTAGCCGTAAAGCAGCGTCGGATTGTTGCCATCGAGCTGAATACCTTTTTTGTGGATGATAAACATCGGCACGGGCGTCCCGTCTTTGCTCGCGTATTTGACCTGTTTGACTTCGTAATCGTTCGGGTTAAACGCGACTTTCGATTCGCGGAAAACTTCCGATTTGCCCGTTTTCATGTCATAGCGGTAAATTGTCGGCGGCGCGTTGTAGCTCGAATAGCTGTAAAAGGTTTCCGTGTCAAAGCGTTTGCCGCCGAATCCGCCCGCCGAACCGATGCCCGGAAGTTTGACTTCGCGGACGAATTTACCGTTGATGTCGGTGATCTTGATCTGCGTGTAAGCGTCTTTGAGAAAGTTCAAAACGAATTGATTATTGATGAAATCTACGCTTTGCAAGGTTTCCGCCGTTTCGGGAATTACGTCTTGCCATTTCAAATCCTTTTCCAGAACCTTGACTTTGACGACTTTTGAACGGGTGGCGCCTTTGTCGGTCAGAAAATAAAAGGTCGCGCCGTCGTTGCCGATGAACGAATAATTATTTTCGAGTTTATCAACGAGCGGCATAATCGGAGCTTTTTCCATCGAAAGGTTTTTGAAATAGACCATATTTTGCGGTCCGGTTCCTTTGCCGACGCTGATAACCAGCCAGTTTCCGTCCTCAGTGACACCGCCGCCGATAAAATATTCCTTGTTGTCGGGACGTTCATAGACGACGAAATCTTCCGTCTGCGGCGTGCCGAGTTTGTGGAAATAAAATTTCTGTCCGAAGGTGGTTTCCTTCAATTCTTGACCGTCGCCGGTTTGCGGAAAGCCGCTGTAAAAGAATCCCGAATTATCTTTGAGCCACGAAATTCCGCCTTGCCGGTTCGGTTTCAGAATATCCGTCAAATCCTGTCCGGTTTCAACGTCCTTGACGCGCCATTCACTGCGGTCAGAACCCGCGAGCGCGACGCCGTAAGCCATCAGTTTGCCGTCGTCGGTCAGGGAAATTCCGCCGAGTGCCGCCGTGCCGTCGGCGGATAGTTTGTTCGGGTCAAGAAAAACGCGTCCCGCATCGGTCGTCGAATCGGCGATATACAAAACCGATTGATTCTGCAAACCATCGTTTTTGTAATAAAAATAATGCTTTCCGGCTTTGAACGGCGCGGAATATTTTTCGTAATTCCAGAGTTCGGTGAGCCGTTTCTTAATCTGCTCGCGCTGCGGAATCGTCGCCAGATAATCGTTCGTAACTTTATTTTCAGCGTCAACCCAAACCTTTGTTTCGGCAGAATCAACATCTTCGAGCCAGCGATACGGATCGGCAACTTTGACACCGTGGTAATCGTCAACCTGTTCGACCTTTTTCGCGCTGGGATAATTGAATTTGATTTGTGCACATATGTTTGCAGTCAGAAGCATAGAAATTAAAAGAGTAAAAGATAGTTTGTAAATCATTTCGCGTTGTTTTACCTCACAATAGTTTTATGAAGATTATAAAGGTAAAAGCTGTTAAGGCAAAAGTTCGGCTCGTGAAACTTTTGCCTTTATCTTTGCGGCTTGGCGGCTTAGCGGGAGAAAAATCAGTTTATTATTGAAGGTTTCGGTGAGAAATCAAATTCAATTTCCCGTCAGGTTGCCAAGCCGCCAAACCGCGAAAATGGCAGAATGCAAAGAAAACTTTTATTTTACGGTTTATTTTCTCGCTTTGATTAAATAAATCTTAAAAAACGCCGATGTTTTCGTCCGGCGGCAAATCTGTTTGGATTGCGTTTTGTTCTTCGTCTTTGGCGATGGGAAGCCAGAATTGTTTTTGGCCGAGCAATACTTCCATTTTTTCTACCGGCAGCGGTCGTGACATCAGATAACCCTGCCCGTAATCGCAGCCCAGGTTTTTCAAAATGTTGAGTTGGCTTTCCGTTTCGATGCCTTCGGCGATGACACGCATTTTGAGGTTTTTCGCGAGCGAAATAATCGTCTCTAAAATCTCGGAATCTTCGCCGTTTTCACCGACCGTATTGACAAATGAGCGGTCAATCTTGAGCGTATCGAAGGGCAGCCGGTGCAGGTAACTTAAAGAAGAATAACCCGTCCCGAAATCATCTATCGAAAGCTGCACGCCGAGTTCTTTGAGACTCGTTAAAATCTGAATGGACTGCATCGCATTTTCCATCGCCGCACTTTCCGTAATTTCGAGTTTTAGCGACGAAGGCGACAGATTCGATTTTTGTAAAGATTTCTTAACATCTTCAATCAAACTGAAATTAGAAAGATGTTTGCCCGAAATATTGACACTGACTATTAAATCTTGGGTCGCGTATGATATTTTCTGCCATTCGGCTAATTGACGACAAGTTTCATCTAAAATCCAGTTTGTAATCGGAATGATCAAGCCGGTGTTTTCGGCAATCGGGATAAATTGAGCCGGTGAAATGAAAATATTCTCACGGTGATGCCAGCGCAAAAGAGCCTCAAAACCCAGCAGTGAGCCGTCTTTGAGTGAAACGAGCGGCTGATAATGCATCGAAAGTTCGCCGCGCTCGA
>JBDTZT010000078.1:0-9765 GCA_040005005.1 Actinomycetota bacterium | reverse complement strand
ACAGGCGTTGATCTGTTTTTCCGAAGCGGCCGGCTACCGGCGTTTGAGAAATTTCAAATGGGCGTTCGGCAGTTTCGCGGTGGCGATATTCTGGTAGCTTTTTAGTTTGTTGTTCAGTTATTTGTTTCTCGATGTCATCAATGATGTCTTTTTCAGGCTTTCCGCCTTCGCTGAAACCTGGACGTTGGTTTTTATCGCGATTTTAACCGTTATCAGCGGACTCTGGATGGGAAAATACGAAAACTTAAAGCTGTTAACGGCGGATGAAGATGATTTAAAGGTCGGCAGTCGCGGCTGAAAAATAAATTCCGGACGAAAAGTAATGCCGGATTCGTAGAAACAAATTCCGGATTCGTAAAAATAATTGTCGGATTCATAAAAACAGGTATTGAATTAATAAAACTGATTGTCTGACTCATAAAAACAAATACCTGCTTTATAAAAACAGGTCACTCACTCATAAAAAATGTTGCCGGGTTCGTAAAAGGTCGGCGGCGCAGTCAAAAATGCGAAAGTCTGTTTTCGGGCTTTAAAGAGATTTGAGTTTTAAGTCACTGCTTTCCAGCTGCTAAAACAGAGCTTCAAAATGCACGGCGAACCTTTTGGCTTGACGTTTCATCTGAAACACACTTATTATTACAGTTTGCGTTTAGAACGCCATTTTAAGCATATAGGAGACCATTTGAACAATGAAACCTGAAATACATCCAAATTATAACGAAATTAGTGTTGTCTGCGCGTGCGGCAATACTTTTAAAACACGCTCGACGATGAAAGACGATCTGCACATCGAAATCTGCTCGGATTGTCACCCGTTTTTTACCGGAAAACAAAAATTGATTGATACTGCCGGTCGCGTTGACCGCTTTAACAAGCGTTATGCCCGGGCAGCAAAATAAATTGTTTATTCGCCAATTATAGCTAAATAAAAATCTAACGCCGACGCTCGTTTTGCGCCGTTCACTCTTGGTGTAGAATCACTTAAGAGAAACGATTCAAAGAAAAGCATCGGCGTTAATTTTTTTTACTTGGAGACCGGCTGCAATGAATGCTCTTTTCAACTTATTACTCGGCGTTGATTGGTATGAACATCTTTTAAAGGTAGATTGGGAAACGGTTTTCAGTCCGAAAGAATCGCTTTTAGAGATTTTTATTCGCGGGACTGTCATGTATCTGGTGATGTTCGCGCTTTTGCGGATTTTTCGCCGGCAGGCAGGTTCCGTCGGAATTGCCGATTTGCTGGTCATTGTCGTTATTGCCGATGCCGCGCAAAATGGCATGGCGGGCGATTCAAAATCGGTCACGGAAGCGGTTTTGCTGATTACGACGATTATCCTCTGGGATTTTTTATTCGATTGGCTCGGCTATAAATCGAAGTTTTTCGAGCGGATTTTAGAGCCGAAAGCTTTGCATATTATTAAAGACGGCAAACTTTTACGGCAGAATATGAAAAGCGAAATGATCACCTACGACGAAATTATGGGCCAGATGCGCCTTGAGGGAATCGAAAATATCAACGATGTCAAAAAAGCTTGTTTGGAAAGTGACGGGCATTTCAGTTTTATAAAGAAAGAAGACGGCGAAGCCAAAAGCAACTAAAGCGCGAAAAAAATCGTCAATTAAAAAGCTATGAAACAAAAAACAACGGGACGCAAAATCAGTTTTTTACAAATCTTAACGGCTATGGAACGCGACCTGATCGTCGGCGGCCAAGCCGTCATGGAAGGCGTCATGATGCGCACGCCTTCGGCCTACGCGATTGCCTGCCGCAAAAAAGACGGCACTATCGTTCATACGGCGGAAAGCTTGCCGAAATGGAGCGATAAGCATAAATGGCTCAATCTGCCCGTTTTGCGCGGCGGCGCAACGCTCATTCAATCAATGGCTCTCGGCATCAAAGCGCTCAATTTCTCAGCGCAGGTCGCCCACGAAGATATGGAAGCCGAAGAAGCGGAAAAGGCAACCGCAAATGAATTGCAAATGGAAGCCGTTTTGGTTGACGGCACTCTGGACGAAAATTTCAGAAAAGCCCCGGTCAAAGTATTGATGCCCGAAAAGCCTGCCAAAAAAGACAAAGCGCAGGCAGCGGGCGCGGTCGGTTCGATAATTTTCGCGCTTGGTTTTAATATTTTGCTCTTCGTCGTGGCGCCGCTCGTTTTGACGAATGTCTTATTTATCGCGCTCGGTTGGGCGGCACAACCGGCGATTGGTGAAGGCGCCTCGTGGATGCAGTCAATCAAGGCTTACATCTGGGAAATCAAGCCGAATTCATGGATTGCTTTTAACTTGATTGACGGGCTGATCCGAATGGCGTTTTTCATCGTGATGATTTTTACAATGTCGCGTCTGAAGGAAATTCACCGAGTTTTTCAGTATCACGGCGCGGAACACAAAACCGTTTTCAACTGGGAAACGGGTCACGATTTGACGGTCGAAAATGCGCGTCCGATGCGGCGTCAGCATCCGCGCTGCGGAACTTCGTTTTTGATGGTCGTAATGCTCGTCGCGATTGTTTTATTTTCGGTCATAAAATTCGATGCGCTCTGGTTAAATCTCTTGGTCAGAATAGTTCTGATGCCGCTCGTCGCCGGACTTTCGTATGAAATCATCCGTTTTTCGGCAAAAAAAGAATCGGGCGCGATCTTTAAATTGATAACTTTACCCGGACTCTGGCTGCAAAACATCACGACTCAGGAACCCGACGACGACCAGCTGGAAGTGGCAATTGTTTCGCTCAAAGAATCGTTAAAACTTGAACCGATGGACACGGAAAAAGTTCCCGCCAATCAGCGGGAATTAGAAGTAGTAGTTTAATTTTTATGTTAGGAAAACTTGCCCAAATCGAAAAAAATTACGAAGACCTGACCGCGCAAATTTCGTCGCCCGAAATTATGACGGATATGAAGGTGTATGCCAAAACGATGAAACATCATCGCTCTTTGGAAGAAATCGTCTTTAAATACCGCGAAGTCAAAAAAATGATGGAAGCTCTGACGGGCGCGAAAGAAATTCTCGAAATGGCGGACGACGACGAAATGCGCGAAATGGCAACGCTTGAAATCAGCGAAATTGAGGGAAAATTGCCGCGCGCGGAAGAAGAGTTGAAGTTTTTACTGCTGCCGAAAGACCCGAACGACGAGAAAAACGTGATCGTCGAAATTCGCGCCGGAACAGGCGGCGATGAAGCGACGCTTTTTGCGGCAGAAATGCTGCGGATGTATGCGCGTTATGCCGAACGGCAAGGCTGGAAATTTGAGATTCTGGAAGCCTCGGAAACCGGTGTCGGCGGTATTAAAGAAGCCTCGGTCGTCATCGAAGGCGACAAAGTTTATTCAAAAATGCGCTACGAATCGGGCGTTCACCGCGTTCAGCGCGTTCCCGCGACCGAAACTGCCGGACGAATTCATACTTCCGCGATTACCGTCGCTGTTTTGCCCGAAGCCGAAGAAGTTGACGTGCAAATTGACCAGAAAGATTTGCGGGTTGATTATTTTTGCTCGTCGGGTCCGGGCGGTCAATCGGTCAACACGACTTATTCCGCCGTCCGCCTGACGCATCTGCCGACCAATGTGGTCGTTTCAATGCAGGACGAAAAATCGCAGATTAAAAACAAGGAAAAAGCGATGCGGATTCTGCGGGCCCGGCTTCAGGAACTCGAAGAACAAAAACAACACGATCTGCAATCGGCCGAGCGCAAATCGCAAGTCGGCAGCGGCGACCGTTCGGAAAAAATCCGCACTTATAATTTTAAGGAAAACCGCGTTTCCGATCATCGAATCGGTTTAACGGTTTACCAGCTTGATTTGGTGATGGAAGGCGCATTGGACGAATTTATCAACACTTTGACGACGCATTATCAAACCGAAAAATTGAAAGCCGAAGTCGCTAACGCTTAAAGTAAAAAGGCAAAAGGTAAAAGGTAAAAGTAAAAATCAAATGCCTTAGTCAAATTGAATATCACAACAGAATTTTCTTAAATTTTGCCTTTTTACTTATTACTTTTAAAATGCCTGTAACAAGACTTTATCTAGTCAGACACGGACAATCTGCCGGAAATGCCGAAGGGCGTTTTGGCGGACATTCACCGACGCCTTTATCGGAACTCGGGCTTGAACAGGCAAAGCTCACCGCAAAATCCCTCGCCAAAGAAAAAATTGACGCGATTTATACGAGCGATCTTCTGCGCGCTGTGCAGACCGCCGAACCGCTCGCCAAACTGCTTAAATTGCCGATTATCAAAACCTCTGCTTTTCGTGAACGGCACGTCGGCGTTTTGGAAGGCCTCACGTTCGACGAATCAAAAGAGGCTTTCCCGAAAGATTATTACGCGCTCGTCAACCGCAATATTCAGCACGTTATCACCAAAGGCGAAAGTTATCGCCATCTGCTGCGCCGCGCAACGGGCGAATTAAGTGAAATTCTGCGGATTCATCAAGGCGAGAAAGTGGCGATTTTTTCGCATACCGGCGCGATTTGTTTTTTGACCTTGCATCTGATCGGCGCAATTAACCGCTACACCAAACAAACGCCCTGGCTGGTCACTTCAAACTGCGGAATAAATCGTTTCGAGTTTCGCGGACGCAACAACATCCGGGTTCTCGCCGTCAACGACACGCGCCATCTTCTGCAAATAACAGGCAACGACAGTTTTGCCGCAATATAAAAATTTCAAAAAAAAAAAGGCTGAAGCCTGAAGCCTCAGCCTGAAATTTCATTCTAAAAACTTTCGATTTTAGAAAGAATATCGGAATCCAAACTGGAATGAATGCGGAGAACCTTGGATACTGTTGTATATTTTACCAAAATCCGCTGATGCCATACCGGTTTCAGGGTCTTGCGGCAATCCAAAGGTGGAACGCGTAAAGTTGCCGCCCTGGGCGTCAAAGTATTGCTTGTTGAGGGCGTTAAAGGCTTCGACCCGGAACTGGAATTTATGATTTTCGTTCCAAGGCATCGTCCATGTCTTGGAAAGTCCTAAATCCAGTGTCGAATAGCCCGGTCCGCGAAAAACATTTCGCTGACCGGTTTCTCCCGGCCGCGCATTTCGGAAAGAGTTAAATGCCGCTTGCGGGTCAACAAAAGCATTTTGGGTTGAACGAACTGACCCGAAATTACCGGGTCGGATTTGCGTTCCGCTTGATTGGACATTCCAGTTGGTTGCCCATTGCGCCGCGTCAAACGGTGCCGAAATCGGTTGTCCCGAATTCCAACGAAAGATTCCCGCTAATTGCCAGCCGCCAACGAAGGCATCGGCAAGTTTACCCATATCGCCAAAATATTTTTTTCCTTTGCCGACCGGAAGCTGGAAAATAAAGTTCGCATTAATTACGTGGCGCGTGTCAAAATCCGAATACGCATAATTATCGTGCTGGCGAAGCGGATTTAACAGAAATTGCGAACCAAATGAACTTCCCGTTTGAAGACCTGAAACATCATCAAACGATTTTGACCAAGTATAGTTAATGTCAAATGACAATGTTTCTCCGAGCCGCTGTCTCAAAGTGAATGAAGCACCGTTGTAATCGGAGTTGCCAAATGAACCGAATGATGAAAATGCCGCGTATTGCGGGTGATAGAAAAGATTTGGTCGGGTGCCTTGATCATCAATTAACAACTGGATAAAAGTCCAGTCGAGAATATCAAAACCATCCCTCGAAGCCAACGAATATATTTCCTGGGTTGGTGTTAACGTGGCGTCGCCGGTGAAAACACCGCCGATGTTCGGAAACAAATTTTGGAAATAAGGAATATTCCCAACCGAAGTAATCGGTACATTTCTGGCGCGTAAGTCGGCAAGCATTCCCGCCGCCGTGTACCAATCCATTTTCGATGATTGGTCAACTAAATTGTTTAAAGCCATTATATCGCGTGCGCCAAGCAAGTGACGTGCTTTGCGACCAATGTAAGATGCTTCAAAATACATTCCAAACGGAAGTTGGCGACCGTATGAAACATTCCAAGTATAATGTGTCGGTGTCACAATTGTGCCGTCGAGCGATGACTCAATCCGTTGCGGACAATCTTCGGTTCCAGCCAAACAGCCGGGCGTAACATCCGTCGAAAATCTCTGAACCGGCGCGGGAATGCCGGGAAGAGCGCGAATGTTCTGCCCAAAACCCGTAAAGCGCGGCGCTAGATTAGTTGTAACATTATACGTATTTGCCGAGATTGTGCTGGAAGACGTAAATCCGATTGACGACAAGCCGTCAAAGCTAACCGCCAATTGTTCGCCGAAATGGTCGTTCGTAATGGCAAAACCGCCGCGAATAACCGCATCGCCTTCTTTACCCAAAATTGCTTTCAAATATTTGTTCTTAAAGTTTGGCGACCACGCTACCGCCAGGCGCGGCTGAAAGTTGTTCCAGTCCATACTGTAAAAACCTTGCCCGTTATTTGCCGGACCGGCTTTTTCAAAACTGATCAAGTCATTTAACGGAACGCCTTGTGCGGCGGAAGCCACGCGACGATTAAAGAAATCCCCCAGTCTTTCGGTCGGAACTACCTGAAAGCCTTTCTTTTCGTAAACCGGACGGCTTACGCCATAACGCAATCCGAGAGTTAAAGTTAAATTACGGTACGGCTTCCAGATGTCTTGAAAATAGGTGTCATATTCTTCCGTCGCAAAATTTCGGACGGTCGGAGTTCCACCCGCCAAAACACTTCCGTCAAGGTCAAAGGTAAAGTTTCCGCTGTATTGAGAAAAACGCCCGATCAACGCAGTTGCAGCATTTTGGACAATTGTCCGCTGACTCGTTGGAACGGTATAACCGGCGGCACTAACTGCCTGATCAACAACCCGACCTGATGATGCATAAAACGATGGATTGGTAACTGCATCATCAAAGGCATTTCCGTAATCAAGCCGTTGATTTCTGATAATCCGCACATTTCCGCCGAATTGGAACGTATGGCTTCCTTTAATCCAGGTAAAATCATCTGTGAAATTTTGGGTTGGTGTGATACGGCTTAGTGTCCGGCTGAAATTCAGCGGCGAATAGACAAACCGGAAACTGATGTTGGGCGCAGCTGAATCTCCCTGGGTGCTAAAAGACTGTCGGGTTAACCCATACCGAAAATTATTAATCATATTGTTGCTGATTGACCAATCATGTCCAACAACAAATCCATAAGGATGTTCCCAAAGCGCAGACGCGGGCGTATCGGGAAACGCCGAAGTTCCTTTTAGCAGATCATACTGAAAGTTGCCCCGAAAATAAAGCGATTGTTTTTGATTAAGGAGATAGTCCAATCGGGCAATATGTGTATTTTCAGCGGTAGTGGTGTCTGAATTAAACCGGAAACCGCCCGTATTTAAACCGTCGCCAACCGATGTATCATTTGACGGATAACGTGCTGCCGCGCCGTTTAGGACGGCGACTGCCGCCGGATTTATTCCAGCCTGCGAATAAATCGTGTTTAGTTGTGCAGTTGTCAGCGTAATTAAATGAGGTGCCGTTCCCGGCGCATCTGTCGGTGTAACACCGATGAATTTCAGCTGCCCTTGTCCCAAACTGGCTAACGGAACAGTTTGCGTAACTGAAACACCTTGTTTCTCTCTTTGTCCCTCGTATGCGTAAAAGAAGAACAACTTGTCTTTGACGATCGGTCCGCCGATTCTTCCGCCAAAAACATTCCGCGCCAAACTCGGACGCTCAACTCCTGCCAAATTATTAAAAAAGTTGTTGGCGGAAAAAGCTGTTGGACGATAAAAGTAGTATGCGGCACCATTAAATTTATTTGTTCCGCGTCTCGTGATAAGCGAAATTTGTGCGCCTGATGAACGCCCTTGATTAGCGTTTGCATTAGTTGTCGTAATGCGAAATTCTTCTACCGATTCAGTAGTTGTTCTCAAAACTGTGCCTTGCGACGTCTGAAACTGAAAGTCTCGACCACCCGTTTGCTGATCATTAATGTCAATACCGTCAAGTGTAATATTCGATTGGTCACTTCTACCGCCCGCCACATAACCTTCGCGTGTAACCGCAGGCTGCAAAGTTAAAAGATCAACAACTCTTCTTAAATCAGTTGGAAGTTGCGTAATTTGTTGTGGAACAAAGTTATTCCCGATACTCGCATCTTGCGTATTAACAACCGATTCAATCGTGTTTGACGTAATATCAACAACCGCTGAAACATTTCCCGGCTCAAGCGGAAGATTAAGTTCAATCGGTGAATCAACTAACGCCTGAACATTGGCATTAACCAATTTTTTGAAGTTGCTTGCTACAACCTCAAGACGATATGTCGCCGGTGGAATTCCGGGAAAATTAAATTTACCGTCAGTTTCCGTGATCAATGAACGATCAAATCCGGTGGCCGGATTTGTCAGTTTGACTGTTGCTCCCGGAACGGCGGCCCCGTTTTGGTCAGAAACCGTTCCGCTAATACCTGTTGTTCCTGATTGGGCATTGATACTGCTTGCCAAAAAAATTGAAAACAGCATCGTCGCTAAAATCAAGAATATTTTAGTTTTTGAAATGCTTAATTTCATAGCTCCTCCTTTTTTTGTTTCGATATATGATAGCGGATAAATGCTTTATAAAAATCGAAAGACGCATTTTTCGTTCCATTTACAAAAACACAATAAAATTGCACAGTTAGATCAAATATATTCTTTTTTTACGACTAAAAATCTGAAAGACTTCGGATAAAATTCAAAATTTTGGGAATAACTCCGCCAAAATTATAACTTTAATCAGGAATTTAGCAAAGAAAAAATCGCTTTGGCGGCGGTGGCGCCCGTTCCGACGGCCGTGCTGATGGTCAGCGAAAGCGGATTTGCCGCATCACCGACCGCAAAAACACCTTCAATATTTGTTTCGCAATTTCGGTTGACTTCGATGTAGCCGTTTTTATCCAGTTCTATTTTTTCGCCCAGATGTGCCGTGTTCGGCTCAACGCCAATGCGGATTAAAAGCGCGTCAACCGCTAAACTTCGTCTTTCATTAGTGATTAAATCTTTGAGTTCGAGGCTTTCAATTCGTTTATTTCCGGCAATGCTCTGAACGGCGGTTTCGGCTAAAACCTCAATTTTCGGGTGATTTTTAACCTGTTCGACAAATTCGGCGCGGGCGCGAAAATCCTTTCGGCGATGAACGAGCGTAACTTTTTCTGCCCGTTCCGCAAGAATCAGCGCGTTTTCAAACGCCGCATCGCCGCCGCCGACAATCAAAACTTTTTTACCTTTCACCGAATCTGCGTTTTGCTTGCCCGATTCAATAATTCCGCGTTCTTTGAATTTGTCTTCGCCTTTGATATTTAATTTTCGCCGTTTGACACCGGTTGCAATAACAATTGTTTGCGCAGAACATTTTATATTGCCCGCCAGCACAATTTCTTTTTTTTCCAAATCAATTTTGGCAATCTGCGCCTGTAAATGTAATTCAAAATTACGGTTTTCGATTTGCTTGAGGAAAATATCGCGCAGTTCGCGTCCCGTTCGTGCTTCTCGGCCGAGATAATTTTTAATTTCGTTGTAAGTCCAAAGAAGTTGTCCGCCAAGTTCCGCGTCTTTTTCCAAAAGCAGCGCGGAAAGACCGAGTTCAGCGCACCAAAGCGCGGTTGAAATTCCGGCCACCCCGCCGCCGATAATTATTACGTCAAATTTTGTGCGGACTTGATTTAACATCTTTTTTTGGGAAAATTAACACTCTTTGTCAGGACAAGCCTGCCAATTTTTGTCACTTTCTGTATCTTTTTCACTCATTTAGTCTTCTTTTTTTGCGCTCCGCGTAACGCTAATTATCAATAAAAACAGAACTTAAC
>JBDTZT010000688.1:0-2912 GCA_040005005.1 Actinomycetota bacterium | reverse complement strand
GACGATAAAAGACGGCTTGCCTTCTGAAAATATTATTTCACTTCGGCCGGATTCATCCGGTGTTCTTTGGATCGGAACCGCAACAGGCTTGGCTTTTCTCGATTCATCCGGTCAAATCCGAACGACTCCCGAAAACCTCGCGCCGCTGCGGGAATCCATCTTAGAAATGGCGGAAGATAAAAACGGTTTTCTGTGGCTGGCCACCGCCAATCACATTCTGCGCGTGAGTCGTGAAAAATTACTAAACGGTTCGGCGGGCGAAGACGACTTCCGTGAGTTCGGGCTTCCCGATGGTTTGGAAAGCACCGAAGGAGTCAAGCGCAACCGCAGTGTGGCGACAGATTCAGCGGGACGGATCTGGTTTTCACTGGGGCGCGGCATCTCAATGGTTGATGTCAACCGCTTAAAAACCGATTCCATTCCCGCCCTCGTGCAAATTCAAACCGTCTCGGCTGACGGAACGGCGGTCGAATTACAGGATAATTTTCGCATTTCATCCGCTCGCCAGCGGCTTACTTTTAAATATGCAGGTTTAAGTCTGTCAACCCCTGAACGCGTAAAATTTCGCTATCGGCTCGATAGTTTTGATAAAGGCTGGAGCGAGCCGACGGCTGCGCGTGAAGCGGTTTACACGAATTTAAGTCCGGGTTTGTATAGTTTTCACGTGATCGCCAGCAACAGCGACGGGATTTGGAACAGTGGCGAAACGGTGATCAGATTTGAAATCGAACCGATGTTTTGGCAGACCTGGTGGTTTCGCGGGCTGGGTATCATATTTTTCGCGCTTGCAATCATCGCTTTATATCGTTTGCGGCTGCATCGCGTCACACAGCGGCTGAATGCCCGCTTTGAAGAACGGCTGGCGGAACGCACCCGAATTGCGCAGGAACTTCACGATTCGCTTTTGCAGGGTTTCGTCAGCGTTTCGATGCAGCTTAATGTCGCGGTTGATAATGTGCCGGCCGATTTGCCGTCGAAAGGGCAACTCAGCCGAATTCTCGAATTGATGAGTCAGGTGACGGCTGAAGGTCGCCATACGCTGCGCGGGCTTCGCACGACAAAAAACGTTGATGCGGGTCATCTGGAACAATCGTTTGCCGCTATCAGTCAAGATTTTACGGCGCAAAAACAAGCGAATTTTCGGGTAATTGTCGAAGGCGCGCCGCGAATTTTGCGGGCGCTTACGCGCGATGAAGTCTATCACATCGGACGCGAAGCATTACTGAATGCTTACCGCCACTCAAAAGCGAAACAAATCGAGATCGTCGTTGAATACAACGCGAAAAATTTGCGGGTGCGGGTGCGCGATGACGGTTGCGGAATTGATCAGAATGTTCTGCAAGCGGGACGCGAAGGTCATTGGGGACTTATCGGAATGCGTGAACGGGCGGAAAAAATCGGCGCCCGTTTAAAGGTTCTGAGTCGCGTTGGCGGCGGAACTGAAATCGAGTTATTTGTCCCGCAGCATATTGCTTTTGAGAAACAATCATCAAACCGAAGATTCGGATGGTTTTCCAGATCTTCGCCGCGCAAACACGGATCGCCCAATTCGCCGAAAGGAGCCAAATAAATGACAGAACAATCCGCCATCAAAGTTTTCAGTGTTGACGATCATCCGCTGATGCACGAAGGAATTGCCGCGCTCATCAACAATCAAGCGGATATGACGATGATTGCCGAAGCCTCGAACGGCGGCGACGCGCTGAGTCAGTTTCGCCGTTATCGCCCGGACGTGACTTTGATGGATTTGAGACTTCCCGATATGAGCGGAATTGACGCGATGATTTCAATTTTAAAGGAATTTTCCGAAGCGCGAATCATTATCCTGACAATGTTTGAAGGCGACGTTGAAATCAGGCGGGCACTGGAGGCCGGCGCCCGCGGGTATATGCTTAAAACGATGCCTCCCAAGGAACTGGTCGAGGTCATTCGGCGGGTTCATCGAGGAAAAAAACACATCCCGGCGGAAATCGCGGCGCATCTCGCCGAACATCTCGGCGAGGAATCGCTCACCGGACGCGAGATTGAAGTTCTTCAACTGGTCGGCGGCGGCAACCGGAATCGCGACATTGCGGAAAAACTCTTCATCTCGGAAGAAACGGTTAAGGTTCACATCAAGCATATTATGGAAAAATTGGATGCCAGCGACCGGACCGAAGCCGTCGCAATCGCCATTCGTCGCGGAATTATTCAGCTCTAACCAATCATTGAAAAATTAATAGTCAGGTTCGGAATTAAAACATTACCACTAAAGTGTTACAAAAAAATTCCGAGTAATAGGGATTTGCTTTGAAACGGCGGCGGTTATCCTGTGTTTTGTCATATTTGAAAATTCTCAACGGATACAGAGGAATTAAAAACTGCAAAGATTGTTTTCGACATTTCCGGGCGGAATTCCCGGTTTAGGTTTATTGCTGCTGCGTATAACACTCGGGCTGACGGCACTTGTGCAGGGCGCCATCTACCTCTTTGAGCGGAATAATCAGGCCCTTTGGGCGTGGTGTTTCGCTCTCTCGGCATTCGCGGTCGGATTATCTCTCCTGATCGGGTTTTTAACTCCGCTCTCCGGCTTCATTGTTTTTCTGGGCAGTATATTTTTTATTTTTCTGTTTCACCCGGCAACTAACCTTAATTTGTCAGCCGTAATTTATCCAATCACTATTTCAGTAGCGGTTATTACACTCGGGCCGGGCGCGTTTTCGCTCGATGCGCGAATCTTCGGACGGCGCGAAATTATCATTCCCGAGCGAATCTAAAGCCCATGGTAAGATCAAAAGAAGTTGCAAATCAGCATTTTCAAGCAATAATCGAAAAACAGGTTGATTAGATTTCAAACACTAACGTCAAATCCGCTGAAATATAAATATTTCTCGAAGGTTCGCGCCGGCGCGAACCTTCGGTGAGGAAGGTTT
>JBDTZT010000687.1:0-2912 GCA_040005005.1 Actinomycetota bacterium | reverse complement strand
GCGCGAAGGAAATTTTCGGCGCGGAACACGCCAATGTTCAGCCGCATTCGGGCGCACAGGCGAATATGTCGGTTTTTCTCGCATCTTTGCAGCACGGCGACAAGATTTTGGGAATGAATCTGTCGCACGGCGGACATCTGACGCACGGACATCCGATGAATTTTTCGGGCATCAATTACGAAGTTTCCGATTACGGCGTTTCAAAGGACACCGAAACAATTGATTACGACGCGCTTGCGAAAAAGGCGGAAGAACATCGCCCGAAAATGATTATCTGCGGCGCATCCGCCTATCCGCGAACGATTGATTTTGCGCGGATTGAAGAAATTGCAAAAAGCGTCGGCGCGATTATTATGGCGGACATCGCGCATATTGCCGGACTCGTCGCGGTGGGACTTCACCCGTCGCCGGTTCCGCATTGCGAATTTGTCACGACGACGACGCATAAAACTCTGCGCGGTCCGCGCGGCGGACTTATTTTATGCCGCGAAGAATTTGCGAAAGCGGTTGATAAAGCCGTCTTTCCGGGTGTCCAGGGCGGACCGCTCGTGCATATTATTTCGGCCAAAGCGGTCGCGTTCGGCGAAGCACTGCGCGAAGATTTCAAAGCGTATCAGCAGAAGATTTTGGACAACGCGCAAGCGATGGCAAACGAATTGACGGCACAAGGCTTGCGGCTCGTTTCGGGTGGAACTGATAATCATTTGATACTGATTGACGTTTTCGATGGAGGCAAAGGCATCACCGGAAAGACGGCCGAGAAAGCGCTCGACGAAGTTCATCTGACGGTCAATAAAAACACGATTCCGTTTGATACAAATTCGCCATTTACAGCTTCGGGCATTCGCCTCGGCACACCGGCGCTGACGACGCGCGGAATGAAGACGGGCGAGATGCGCCAAATCGCGCGGCTCATCGCAGCGGTCATTCACGAGCCGGAATCGGAAGAAGTTAAAACGAATGTGAAAAGGGAAGTCGCCGAACTTACGGCACGATTTCCGCTTTACGCGCATCGTTTGAGCGAAGGCAAAACGGACGCGATTTCGGCAAGTTAAATTTTTTGAGTGAAAAATAAATGAACAAACACAACAAAACATTAATTGAAACCGGCGTTCGCGGATTGCTTGCTGTTTTCGTGCTTGTAATTTTATTTTCAATCAGCGCGTTGGCCCAAAGCAAAACGGTTTCCGATACGCCGACAATTCCCGCCGACTTCAAAAGCGACGGCTGTACGCATTTTCCCGACGGCGATTACAGGGATTGCTGCGTCGAACACGACAAGGCTTATTATGTCGGCGGAAGCTGGAAAATGCGCTGGCGGGCGGACAAAAAACTTTATCAATGCGTCGCGGCGAAAAAAGGTTTCAAGCATAAATTGATCGCGCCCGTGATGTGGGTCGGCGTGCGCGTGTTCGGCGTTTCTTTTCTGCCGACAACTTTTCGCTGGGGATTCGGGCGCAAAAAAATCACAAAATAAACCTTCAAAATTTTATGAGTAACTTATCAGACATCGGGTTTCCGACACCCGACGATCAGGCCGTCAACGAGATGATCATGCACGTTTTGGAACATACCAAACCGGTCAAAACTTCGCACGGCTTTTATCTCGTTTACACGGATGCTTCGGGCGCGGAAATATATTTGCAGGGAAATTTTAAGGAAGAATTGGTCGGTTTTAATCCGCATTTTGCCGGCAAAAGCCGCCGCCAGGTCGGCTTAACAAAAGCGATCGAACGCGATTCTTCGGAACTCGACGGCGGTTTTCACGCGTGGGCCAATCCATCTGCCGATTCAGCCGAAAGCGGCGATTATCCGTTCGTTTTCGACGTTCCCGATTTTCGCACGGTTGAAAATTTAGAGTTTCCGCAAACGGTCGAAATTCAGCTGACGGCTTTTGCTTCAAACGATTTTAAGATTTTTGCCAGCGACGATGATTATCAAAAAGCGCAGGAATCCGAATTAAAATACGCTTCAAAAATGTTTGTGCCGAGCGGACTTCTGGCGGTTGACGAAACGGGCGGCAGCATTGATTTGAGCGTCGTGCGTCCGGTCGGAATTTTCGCGGGCGAGATTAAAGAATTTGAATTAAAGACAAACGGCTTATCGGGCGAACAGTTTTACGCGCTTTTGGTGGAAACCTTAGGCGGCGAAACGGATGTCGTCGTTGACCCGAAATTTGTTACGAACGAACCGAAACCTGGCGGTATCGTCAGCGGTCAATTTTGGCTTTCGGGGAAGATTTTGGCTTGAAATTATAATTCCCGCAAAGACGCCAAGACGCAAAGCATTTTAAAAACTCCTTGCGTTTTGGCGTCTTTGCGGGAATTTCTTCCTATCTTAATTCGCCTTATTCGGCGCGGGCGGACGATTGGGAAGTTTCATCGGGTTCGCGCTCATTTTCTTCAACACTTCTTCGACCGCTTTTTCCAGTTGCGGGTCACGTCCCGCGATAACCGATTTCGGATCGTTTTCGACTTCGATGTCGGGGTCAACGCCGTAGCCTTCGATGATCCATTCGCCTTTTAAGTTGATCATTCCGAATTCGGGCACATTAACGCTGCCGCCGTCAATCAAACTGCCGCGGTTGGAAATACCGACAACGCCGCCCCACGAGCGCTTGCCGACGAGCGTTCCAAGACCGGCTTGCCGAAACATATACGGAAAAATATCGCCGTCCGAAGCTGAATTTTCGTTTAAGATGGCGACCATCGAACCGTTAAACGCGCCGTCCGGGTAAGTCGTCACGCTGTCATTCGTGCGGAAAAAATTCGCACCCAAAACCTTCCGGCGCAGACGTTCGATAATCATCCGCGAAACATTGCCGCCGCCGTTGGCACGCACGTCCACGACCAGACCTTCTTTATCTAATTGCGGATAATACCATTTAATAAACTCGCGGATTCCGGCCGCGC
>JBDTZT010000686.1:0-2915 GCA_040005005.1 Actinomycetota bacterium | reverse complement strand
TATTTTGTGAATTCAACAGTCACCAGCAAAAATGAATTTCCAAACATCTTTCGCAAGATAAAAAATGGATTTAAGAAACTGTTTGGTATCAAGACATACAGCGTTGATTACGTTTATCCTTCATACATTAAGGATGTTATTTTAAGCCAAAACGAAATTCTCACAATTTGTCCGTTACCTAAAAAAACTCGGTATGTTTGCCCGAACAACAGACAATCAATAGAAATTTCAACAACTGTAGAAAATATAGGCACGAATGTTATTACATATAGTTACAAAGTTTCCAGTGGTAAAATTATTGGTAATGGTGAAAATGTGATTTGGGATTTATCGGGCGTAGAACCCGGAACTTATACAATTTCGGGTTTTATTGATTATAGTTGCGGTAATTGTGGCAAAACCATTACAAAAGAAGTTAAAGTTGTCGAATGTCCCGATTGTAAGTAATTGGTGAAAAAAGGCAGAAAGTCAGTAGCGTCGGCGTGAGCCGATGCGTATTGTTCATCAAGCACAAAAAACGCATTTGCTCACGCAAACGCTATTGACTTTTATTTAAGGAGAAAAACAAAATGCCGAAATATGTTATTGAGCGGGAAATTCCCGGCGCGGGTAAATTTTCCGCCGCCGAATTGCAAGGTGCATCGCAGACTTCGTGTAATGTCCTGAACAAACTGGGAACGCAGATTCAATGGGTGCAAAGCTATGTCACGGACGACAAACTTTACTGCGTTTATATTGCGCCGAGCGAGGAATTGATTCGGGAACACGCCGATCAAAGCGGTTTTCCGGCAAATAAAATCTCCGAAGTCCGAAGCATTATTGACCCGACCACGGCGGAAGTTTAAAAATTGTCGTCAAATTAAAAGTAAAATTTTAAAACTGCCTTGAATTTTGGCTGACAGGTCGAAAACTGTCTGAGATAATGCGCGAAATAAACCTGGGAAAACTCGAAAGCATTCACGTCATTGCGCCCGCCTTTTTGCAGCGGGCAGTAATTGTCGCCGCGCTGTCGTTGATCTTTTTTTTGGCAACGCTCGCGGCGTTTTCGATTTGGCAGAGCCTGCTTTATTTCTTTCTCTCGACGGGTTTTCTGATCGTTTATCTGCTGACAATGTTCGGCTGGCTGATGATGCGGAAAAATATTCTGAAGATTTACGAAAACGGCATGACGTATCGAAAATTTACGGCGCATTGGAACGAAATCAAATTAGTCGAGCCGAAAAAGAAAGGCGACAAACTCAATTGTGAAATCCAAACCGTCAAAGGCGATAAAATTATTTTGACCGAATCAATTTATGAAGTCGAGAAGGCTATCAAGTTAATTGAGAAAAAGATCAGCCACGAAAAACCACGAACAAACACGAAAATTTAATTAAAAATCTCTCATGTTTATTTGTGACTAAAATTAAACTATGCCGCAGACACCGCATATTGAAAAACATTTTACGTCAGGCGAAGTCGTGCGCGACATCGTGATCGGAATGTCGGACGGTTTGACCGTGCCGTTTGCTTTGGCGGCGGGACTTTCGGGCGCGACTTCTTCGACTTCGATCATCGTCACCGCCGGACTCGCCGAAATCGTCGCCGGTTCGATCGCGATGGGACTCGGCGGCTATCTCGCGGGAAAATCGGACGCGGAACATTACGAAAGCGAATACCAGCGCGAAGTTTACGAGATTGACAAACTTCTCGAACACGAAAAGGACGAGGTTTTCGAGATTCTCGAAACTTACGGTTTGACACGCGAAGAAGCCGTACCGATTGTCGAATCGCTGGCGACGCGCCCGAAGGATTTTGCCGATTTTATGATGCGTTTTGAATTGGGACTGGAAAAACCCGAGCCCAAACGCGCTCTGCAAAGCGGCACAACCATCGGCGGCGCGTATGCTTTCGGCGGTTTGATTCCGCTTCTGCCTTATATTTTGTTGAACGAAGCGCATCAGGCTTTGCTCTGGTCGGTCGGCGTTACGGTGATCGCGCTGTTCGTTTTCGGTTTTATTAAAGGCAAGTTCACCGGTTCAAAACCGCTTAAAAGCGCACTTCAAACTTGTTTGATCGGAAGCGTTGCTGCCGGCGCGGCGTTTTTGATTGCCAAACTAATCGGAGTTTGAAAGGTGAAAAAGAAAAAAAGTGAAAAGTTTTGTAATCTCTTGCCAACAAACTTTTACCCTTTTTCACTTTTACCCTCTTTTTCTTGTATTCTATTTATTTGATATTTTGTAATTGGATAGGTCTTTGGTCTTTGGGTTTTGGTTTTTGAAAGAATTAGCCGATTGGTGATGCACTTCTCAGCAAAACATTGATTTTTCAAATTCTTGATTGCAAGCCGGCGGGTTTAATTTGAATAAATACCAAAACCCAAAACCAATGTCCCAAGACCTCTTCAGTTACGATATTTTTATACAGCAATTATTTATAAAACGGAGATTATATGAGCGTAGAAGTTGTCATGCCGCAAATGGGCGAATCAATTACTGAAGGCACCGTCTCGAAATGGCTGAAAGCAGTCGGCGATAAAATCGAAAAAGACGAGCCGATTTTGGAAATCTCAACCGACAAAGTTGATGCCGAAGTACCGAGTCCGGGCGCGGGCATTCTTTTGGAAATCAGAGCCCAGGAAGGCGAAACCGTCGAAGTTGGAACGGTCGTCGCCGTGATTGGTGAAAAAGGCGGAGCATCAGTTCCAAGTCCCAAGTCCCAAGTCCTAAGTCAGGCTGAAACGCCGAAGGTTGAAGAACCGATTATTGAAGAAGATAAACCTGCACCGGTTGCGGAAATTGCCCAAGCGGCGACCGCCACTGCCGGACAAAATCCGCAATCCGCGATTCAAAGTCCAAAATCAAGCGAAGCAACCGAGGTGGTGATGCCGCAAATGGGCGAATCAATTACCGAAGGAACGGTTTCAAAATGGTTAA
>JBDTZT010000077.1:0-9785 GCA_040005005.1 Actinomycetota bacterium | reverse complement strand
TGAAAGTCTTGCACTGAAAGTGCATAGTTTTAACTAGCGTGTTTCAAAGAATAAATAGAACGGTACATTTCTTAAAATATCTAAACAGTTTACAAAATCTTCAGATTCCATTTTATGATTGTCACGACAATTTCTGACTTTAGAGATAATCCATATTTTTGCCTGTCCGTTTTATAGAGCCGTTAAATAGTGCTGCCTGCTCTACTGAAAATCTCGAATATCCTTAAACGGTTTGTCTTTATCCGAAAAATCTGGTCGGTAATAATGCGAAGCCGATTCGTATTCCTGCATAAAGCCTTCTTCCATACCGAGTTCTTCTAAGATTTCGATTGCCGAAAACCATTCGCGTTCGGAGATTGGCCGTGATAATAAAATATAACGGTCGTCGGTTGCGGCTTTATTGGTCGCGTAATATTGCGCCATTAATGAAATCGCGACTTTCGGTGAAAGCTCGTCGCGGATCCAGCGCAGGTTTTCTTCGATGCCCGCGAGATCGTTCGGCAAAACGAGCAGGCGAATGACAAGCCCGCGTTTTAATAAACCGTCGGCGCCGTAAACCAATTCCGCGCCCGTTTGGCGGAACATTTCTTTGATCGCCAGACGCGAAAATTCGGCGTAACCGCGCACTTTTGAAAACTGAAATCCCGCGTCCGAATCCGCGTATTTCAAATCGGGCAGATAAACGTCAACAATTCCGTCCAAAAGGCGCAAGACTTCAACTGAATCATAAGCGTTCGTGTTGTAAACGATCGGCAGTCGCAAACCTTTTTCCGCCGCGATCAAAATTGCCCGCGCCATTTGCGGCGCGAAATGCGTTGGGCTCACAAAACCGATGTTATGACAGCCTTTCGCCTGAAGTTCGAGCATCATTTCCGCCAGACGTTCGTGCGAAATTTCGTTTTTCTTTTGTTTCTTAAAGGTTTGTGAGATTTGATAATTTTGGCAATAAACACAGCGCAGATTGCAGTTGCCGAAAAAGATATTTCCCGCGCCTCGGGTTCCCGACAAAACAGGTTCTTCGCCGAAATGCGCCGTGTAGCTCGAAACAATCGGAAGCCGGCCCGAATAACACGCGGCAATTTCGTCGTTTAAGCGATTGTTGCCGCAATCTTTCGGACAAACGCGGCAGCTTTCAAGCAGTTTTTCGAGTTGCAAAACTCGCTTTTCGAGTTCGCCCGTGCGGTAAAGTTCTAAAAATTTCGGATTCATATTCAATTACGAATTACGAATTTCAAATTACGAATGTCGGAATTATTGTCTTCAATTCGTAATTTGAAATTCGTAATTGTTTTCAGTCTTTTGTCCGTTCAATCTGTTCATCAATTGATTTCGTGTAACGCATAATAATTTCCCTCGGCGCGACGGTTTTCGCGAGCGTCCACGTAAAATCCATTTCGGCGTTGACGGTTGCGTGTGCCATTCTGGTTTCGCGAATCATCAAAATACTTCCGTAAAACAGACACATAATCCCGACAATGCCGACCGGAATCGGCAGCCAGCGGGCAATATCAAAAATTCCGGCGACGGCAATTGTGACACTCGTTAAGATAAAAAATCCGAGTCCGTAATAGAACCCGCTCATCGCCCGCTGCAGAATCCGCGAGCGCGTCGTTACTTTATCGAGCAGATTAACAATCGTATCGAGGCGTTTTTCGTAAAGCGGAATTTTGCTTTTATCTTCCGTAACAATCAAATCACTGAGCCGAACTTCGAGTTCGCGCACGCGGTCAATCACACGGCTCAAACGCGTCGAAGTGGAAAGGACGAGCGAACCCGTCGCCGAAATCAACAACGCGGGCGTAATCATTGCCGTTAGAAACTCGATGGTTGAATTCAGCGCATTCGGATTTACATTAAATATTTCGCCGGCCATATCTAAATTCATTTTAACGCAAAGTCGGCAAGACGCTAAAGATGCGAATTGAAAAAGGCAAGTGTGAAATATCTGAAAACGTCTAAAAATGTCGGACCAACCTGAAGGTTGTTGCTAATTGCGCGAAAAAATCAACAAACTGAAGTTTGTTGGACAATCAACAAACTTTAGTTTGTCGGACATTTTTTCTTTGCGCCCTTGCGTCTTTGCGCCTTTGCGTTGAAAAATAATTGTTATGACTGCAATCAATCAAAAGCAAGGCACAGTCGTTTGCTTACAGCACAAAAGCGAAATCCTGGAAAACAATCCGCCCGGCGATAATTTTATCCGCGATCTGTATGTTTATCTGCCGCCCGATTACACGGAAGACGCGCTTTATCCGTCGGTTTATGTTCTGACGGGTTTTATGGGGCGCGGGAAAATGCTTTTGAATGACAGCCCGCTCACGCCGAATTTTGCCGGGCGAATGGATAATCTTATCAATCAAGGCAAAATCAAACCGATGATCGCGGTTTTGCCCGACTGTTTTACGCGCTACGGCGGTTCGCAATATATTAATTCAAGCGCAACGGGCAACTACGAAGATTATCTGACGCAGGAAATCGTGCCGTTCGTGGACGAAACTTTTTGCACGCTCAAAGATAAAAATTCACGCGCCGTGATGGGCAAATCTTCGGGCGGTTACGGCGCACTGATAATGGCGATGCGCCACGCCGATTTGTTCGGGTTAGCTTGTTCGACGAGCGGCGACGCTTATTTTGAAGTTTCGCAATTGCCTGATTTTCCAAAGGCCTTTCGCGCTCTCAAAGGTAATCCGAAAGGCTTTTTGGAAAAGTTCTGGGACGAGGAAGCGAAAAAAGGGAAAGACGATTTTGCCGCCATTAATGCCGTCGGAATGAGCGTTTGTTATTCGCCCGATCCCGGTTCAGAACTAGGCTTTGATCTGCCGTTTGATTTAAAAACCGGCGAATTGCGCGCCGATATTTGGGCAAAATGGCTGGCGCACGATCCCGTTCGGCTCGTCGAAAGTTCGGTCGAAAATCTAAAATCGCTGAAACTGCTTTTTATTGACGCCGGAACGAGCGATGAATATTTCTTAGATTTAGGTGCGCGGGTCTTGTGCGAAAGATTGAAAAAATTTGACATTCCGCACGTCACAGAAGAATTCGACGGCGGACATTTTAATACTTCGTATCGCCAAAATCGTTCGCTCGAATTGATTTCGGAAAACATCGAAGTAAATTAACAGGGATGGACAGGATGAAAAGGGATTTTCGAGAATTTTAATTCTTTTTATCACTGACAAGCCTTTTAATCCCTGTTAATTATTTTCGTAAAACTCTTTCCACTTCAGCGTTCATTTTCCCCGTGAGCATATAAAACATCATTTTGTAATCGGAAATAAAAGACCAGAGCGGATATTTGAAAGATGCGGGTTTGTTTTTTTCGATGTAGAAATGCGAAACCCACGCAAAGCCGTAGCCAATCACCAGACATAGCGGAAGATAAAGATATGTCCCGTTTTTGACGAACCAAACGAGCAGCACAATGGCCAGCGAAGTTCCGACAAAATGCAGCAGACGCGTCAGAGGCTCGGAATGTTCCTGCACATAAAAATCCCAAAACTCGGCGTAATTTGTAATTCTTTCATTTTCCACTAATTTCCCTCCGCAATTTGAAATAGTTTTTGATAATTTTCCGGCGAAACCGGCGATTGTTTGACCAACTCCATATTTTCAGCAACGTGCGCCGCGCTGCTCATTCCAACAAGCGCAGTCGTTACGTTCGGCGTTGAACGGACGAATTGAATGCTCGCCGCCGCGTCGGTCAGAGGATTTCCCAAACCGGCGCGGAGATGCAGCGGAACGCTGTGCGCGAGTTTTCCCTGCAAGATCGAAGCACTGCACATCACCGAAACGCCAAGTTCATTTGCCGCGTCAAATGCCGAATAAACTTTTCCGCTGACGGCTTGATTTTTGAAAAGATAGGCTTCGGGCATTGCCAGATTAAACGGCAGTTGAATAAACCGGAAACCGTGACCCGCGCCGCCGATCTGTTTCGCAATTCCAAGCATTCTTTCAAGCGAATGATAGCTTTTATTGTCGGGCGCAACGCGGAAACCGTTCCACGTCGCCGCGCCGTAAAAATTGATTTTACCGCTCGCGCGATTTTCTTCCAGTTTTTCAAAAGCCTTCGCCAGCCGCGCTTCAAAAGTGTATTTATCGACCGCGCCGAGCTGCGATTCGGGATTGTGAAGGTAAAACAGATCGAGCGCGTCCAAACTCATATTTTTGAGCGACTGATCAATCTGCGATTGCAGATAATCGGGCGCGATACAATGACTTCCCGCGACCAGATCAGCAAACGTCGCAATCCCTTTCGCGACAAAATTTTTCTCGAAATATGCGTGCACATCGCTCGGCGGTTCACCGTCAAACGGCAAATAGCCGCCTTTTGTCGAGATAAAAATCTCGTCGCGCCCGAAACCTTTGGCGCTTAAATCCTGTAATGCTTGCCCGATATTTCGTTCGCTCCGCTGAAAACGATAATTCGCCGCCGTGTCAATTACATTTCCGCCCGCTTCGACAAATTTTGTGATTGATTCAACGTAATGCGCGTCGGTTCGCGCGTCGTAATTTCCGAGATAAGTTCCGATGCCGATCGAGGAAAGTGTCAATTCTTGCGCTGCGCGAAAATGTCCGCGCGCCGCATTTGCAAATCTCCCAGCGTATTTTTTTGTGCCTTCCGGCGTTGCTGTTTTATTCATTTAATTTTTATTCTTGGCGCCTTGGCGGCAAACGCAATCTCTCGCCAAGTCGCCATGTTAAATTATTTTCTCAATAATCTTTATAATTTTCCCAAGCCCTTCCGCATCAATCTCTGAAAAATCGTCAAGGCGGTCGCTGTCCACGTCCAACACGCCGAAAACTCCGCCTGATTTGTCGAAAATCGGCAAAACAATTTCGGATTTCGACTCGAAAGAACAAGCAATATGTCCGGGAAATTCGTCTGTGTTCGGCACAATCACCACCGCTTTGGTCGTGTAAGCGCGTCCGCAAACGCCTTTGTCAAAATCAATCCGTGTGCACGCCAAGGTTCCCTGAAAGGCATTCAAAACAAGTTGATTTTCTTTCTTTAAATAAAACCCGACCCAAAAGAAACCGAGTGCTTCTTTGAAAACTGCCGTGATATTCGCCAGATTGGCGACCAGATCGCTCTCGCCCGCAACCAGCGATTCGACTTGCGGCGCGAGCTCTTCATAAATCTTACGTCTATCCGATGTTTTTGAAAATGCTAAACTTTCTGCCATACATATAAAGTGTAAAACGGAAAACGGAAAATGAAAAATAATAGAAGAACAAATGAATTTAGAATCGCGAAAATTTTCAATTGTTCTTTATTCAGATTTTAATTTTCCATTTTCCATTTTCCGTTTTCCATTTAATTTGTTTTACACTTGAAACCAATGTTGGAAAAAGAACTCGAAACCGCCATCGCTCTCGCCCGGCTCGCAGGCGCAAGAATTTTGGAATTTTACGCTCTCGAAATCATCGCCGAACAAAAACTCGGCGTGGATAATCTTTCCGAACCGGTGACGATTGCCGACCGCACGGCGAGCCGCATTATCGTCGAAGGTTTAGCCGAAATTTTTCCGGCGGACGCGATTTTGTCCGAAGAAGAAGCAGACGACATCGAAAACCGCGTTTCGGGCAAACGAGTCTGGATGATTGACCCGATTGACGGAACCCAAGGGTTTATCAATAAAGACGGCGATTTCGGCGTGCAAATCGGTTTAACGGATCATGGCGAAGCGGTTTTAGGAGTTGTTCTGCTGCCTTTTCATAATGAATTATTTTATGCGGTAAAAAACGGAGGCGCATTTCTCGCGAAAAATGACGAACCGCCGAAGCATTTGCAGGTTTCCGGCAAAACCGATTTTTCGCAGATGACTCTCGCCGTTTCGCGCAATCATCTGAGCCCGAAAATGTCGCGTGTTTCTGAAAATTTTAATATCGGAAACGTCATTCATCGCGGCTCGGTCGGTTTAAAAATCGGTTTGATTGCGCGGCAAACTGCCGATCTGTATATTCATCTTTCACCGCGCACGAAGTTTTGGGACAGCTGTGCTCCACAGATTATTTTAGAAGAAGCCGGCGGAAAGATGACCGACATTTTCGGCGCACCGCTTCACTACGATTTGCACAATGTTCAAAATCATAACGGAATTCTCGCCTCAAACGGCGCGGCGCACGATTTGACGGTTGAAAAACTCCGCGCGCTTTTGAATGAATTCGGGCGGTTAAAAGTTACGAAAGCCGATCTATGAAAACCTTTTCGGAGGTTGCCCGCGAAACACACGAAAGAAACGAAAATTTCAAAATATTTATTCTTTTTAGTCTGTTTCGTGTGTTTCGTAGGCAAAAATTCTTTAAATCGGTAAATTGAGTTAAGTTGTCGGCAAGACTTCTTCGGAAGCGATTTTTTTGTTTCGCCGTGCGTTGCGCCAGGTTTTTAAACCTTCCCGGGTCAGACTCAGAATTGGTTTGCGGTTATCCAAAAGCAATTTTACCCACGCCCATTTGCTCATCTGCGGAAAATAAATCCCGCGAAAAAATAGCCGCGCCACCAAGTGGCCGATTCGCACGTCAATCGGCGTATCTTTTATCGAATCAATCGCTTCCCAGTTTCGTTCGGGACTGTAAGACCGCGCCCAGGCATTGAAAGTTTCGTCTTTGGCTTCGTCAATCGTCATCTTCAAAGGATTATGCGCCATAACGAAAGGCGCGAATTCGAGCCAGTGTTTCGGGCGATGAAGCCGTCCCGCTTTTTGCAGACGGTCATAAAGCGGCGTTGACGGGAAAGGCGTTAATTGCCCGAAAACCGGAAGTCCGGGCGACCAGCTTTCAATTTCGTCAACGGTTCTTTCCGCGACCCCAACCGTGTCGTTATCCATTCCGAAAATAAACGACGTAATTGCAAAAATATTCCGCCGCGCCAGCCCGTCAAGCACATCTTTGTAGTTCGCAGGTTTGGAAAAAGTCTTGTTGACATCTGCCATATTTGCCGGATCAATTGATTCCATTCCGATAAAAATCCATTTGCCGCCCGCGTCGGCGATCAAATCAACCAGTTCTTCATCAGCCAGCAGATTCGCGCTGATCTGAGCAACCCACGGAAGCTGGGCGTCAGCGGCAATAATATCTCGAAGCAGGCTTTTCAGACGCTTTTTGTTGATCGCGAGATTGTCGTCAATAAAGAAAACGGCGACTTGTCCCTTTTCTTCCCGTGAGCGTTTTTTCAGTCTTAAAAGCTCTTCAATAACGCTTTCGTTCGAGCGAAAACGAATCGAATCGCCGAAAAATCCCGTGACGGTGCAAAATTCACAGCCGTAAGGACAACCGCGTCCGGTTTCAATCGGCACGACAAAGAATTTGCCCCAACCGGCGCCCATTTTCGAGAGCATTCCGCGCAAAAATTTCGGCACGAGACTGAATTGTTCCAAGTCCAAAGTTTCCCAGGGAATGTGCGGATAAGGCTGCAAATTCGGTTTTTTGTCGTTGCCTTTCGGGTCAACTTCGGGCTGATAAATTTCTTTGAGCGTTCCGTTGGCGGCATCTTCAACGATTAAATGCCAAGTTTCGTCGGCTTCACCGAGCGCAACCGCGTCGGCGTGACGTTTGCCGCCGTCTTTGCCGAGAGCTTCATCAGGACATTCGGTCACGTGCGGTCCGCCCATAACGACCTTAAATCCTGCCTCGCGCAGTGAATCGGCAACTAAATAAGCCCGCGCCACCATCCGCGTCATCGAACCGATACCGACCAGACCGATGTTTTCATCTTTGCAAAACTGCACGAGTTCGGGTCGCGTCATTGCTTTCGCGTTGCCGTCAATTAAAATAACTTCGTGTTCTTTCGGTGTCAGTGCCTGAAGCAGAAACATCCAAAGATGCGGCATAAAATTACGGGTTATGCCGTTATCAGGATTGTATAGCAGAATTTTCATAAATTTTTTTTCGGTGCTTTTTCAGACGACCTTTTACTGTTTGCTTCGGACACCGCCGACATTATCCAGGATTTTGTTTTGGGAAATGACCGGCTCGTTTCCGCTTTGCCGCTGGCCCAAAAATCCCGCTTAAATCACGTGGTTTCAGAACTAAATTGTTATGTGATAACAGTTCGGAATAAGAACCGATAAAGCCTTTAGAAACGAGTTTTGAAGCTCCGAGACTAAATGCTTAAACGCGATTTCTTTTGGAGGTGATTATATCACACTATGTGCGCCGGCGAACATAAGATACGGGCGATTTAATAATAGTGTAATTTGCCTCACACAATTGTTTCAAAAATAAAGTAAATTTTTCATTTAATTGCTCAACCAATCAGGAAACAGCCGGGTTTTCAAGTCTCTGCCGATCCTTCGGGGCGTTTTGAAATTAGAGAAAGTTTATATCAACGCTCGTCGAGTATCTTCGCATCTTTTAATAGGTTTGGCTATTTTGAAATCTCTTTTTGTCATAAAAAAAGCGATTGGAATTAGAAAAAGTTACAAATTCGCATCAATTTTGCAGCGGCGCGATTTACGATCTGGCGCCCATCAAATATGCATAAAACCCCGTAAACTCGCGCAAAATCGAATAAATATCGCGCCGCTGCAAAATAATTGGCATGCGCCGCATAAATATTCTCGATGCCCGCTTTTTGAAAGGCGAACCGCAGGCGCGTAATGTGAAAATACTGCGAAACGATAATCACGCTCCGCATATTTTGGGCTTGCATTATTTGCTTTGTATTGATTGCCGTTTTGTAAGTATTGGAGCCGTCTCTATCGAGAATAATATTGCTTTCGGGCACATTTCGGCTAACCAGAAATGAGCGCATCACGTCCGACTCCTCAAAACCTTCGACGCCGATCAGAAACATTTTGCAATTTATAAACATAAAAATCAACGAAATTTTCTATTTCAAAATCGCGCCTTTGATAACTCTGAAAAACGCCCAATCGGGTAAAAGTTTTCGCGCCGTGAGAATTCCTTTGGTGTTCACGCCGTAGCGCAGTTTTTTTGAATCGTCGGTGACGGCTTCGTAAATCGTTTCGGCGACAATCGAACCGTCGGGCGCGGTTTCGCCGGCTTTCATCATATTCGGCAGAGCTTTATCAATAAAATAATCGTAAGCCGTCAAACCTTCTTTGCGCGTCAAATCCTGCGAACGGTCGTAGAAATCGGTTTTAATCGGTCCCGGTTCGATGATTTTGATGCGGATGTTGAATTGTTCGACCTCGTATTGCAGAGATTCCGAGAAACCTTCGACCGCCCATTTTGTCGAATTGTAAAGACTGTAAAGCGGAAACGTCATACGTCCGCCGACCGACGCGACATTGACGATAATTCCGCGTTTTTGTTCGCGAAAAACAGGTAGAATCTCGCGGCAGACATTCATCACGCCGAAAACATTTGTCTGATATTGCCGTTCGATTTGTTCTGCGCTCGCTGATTCAAACGCGCCGACGACCGCATAACCCGCGTTATTGACAACCGCGTCAATGCGTCCGAATTTTTCCAAAACTTCGGCGATCGCTTTTTTGATTGAATCAATGTCCGTTACGTCCAATCGAAAAGTTTCAATGTCGGCAACGCGCTGCAAATCTTCCGCCTTTTCGGGCGTGCGCATCGTCGCCGCCACGCGCCAATTTTTAGTTTGAAAAAGTTTGGCGGTTTCCATGCCGATTCCGCTTGACGCGCCGGTGATCAAGATGACTTTGTTCATATAAGGATAATTTAGCGCAAATGCCGATAAAAGAAAATTTAGCGGCTGAATTCCTTAACTCCCGTTTCAAACGCCACAACAGCGCGGGTTGCCATTCCGATAAAAAAACCTGTTTCGACGACGCCCGCGATTTGTTTTAACTCCC
>JBDTZT010000685.1:0-2923 GCA_040005005.1 Actinomycetota bacterium | reverse complement strand
AAGAGTTGAACCGTCAGAACGCTCCCAAATCTACGCCGCCGAAAGTGCCTTGATATTTCTCCGACAGAGTTTCTTTTGGGTCTTTGATTGGTGCCGAATTGCCGACATCAATGCCGAATGTCTGTTTCAAAGCCTCTTTTGATGTTGGCAGCGGTTTGTCTAAAATCAGGTTAAAACTTTTTGCACGTCCGTCGTAAAACCGAACCGCCAAGCCTTTCGGCTGATTCGCAATTTTGTAAAGCCGGTATTCGCCGCCGTCTTTAATCAATTTTGATTCGTCGGGGTTGCCGAATGCCCGGTCAATTTCGGCAATTGACTTATCGGCAAATTTACGCACATCAATAGTGTTTGTTTGGGCTGATTTTACTGCAACAGTTTCAGATTTTGAAGACTGAATTGAATCATTTGAATTTTGCGTATTTTCAATTTTCGTCTCCATCGCTGTTTGGCAACCGAAAGACACGAGAAATAAAAAAAACATAAAACTCAAACTTAAAAATTTTATCATCTTCAACAAGGTAGAATCAGTTCCAATTAAATAACGGTTTAATGATTTCTTTCGTGCCTTCCGCGCCGGTCAGTTCAAGCAATACAAAATCTTTTCCGGCTTCCACATCAAGCCGGAAATTCAAAAACGGACAACATTTTCGCTCTAAATCAATAATTCCAGCTAAATTCTGCAACATTGTTTCTTTAAGCGGAAAACGAAACACAAAGCCGTTTTGCAATTCCGCCGAATCAATCAGCGATTCGGCAGCTTTATCGAAATAATTCTTTCTTCGCACCTGTAATTCTTTATCGGTCAAATAACAGGCAATCGGAAGTGCTTTGCTCATAAAATCATTCGCCGGCGGTTTGTGCCAAACTTCTGCCAACCTGCACCCGCGCCGGGCGAAGCAAACGGTCGCCGAATTTATAGCCGCGTGAATATTCTGCCGTGATGCGCCCGTCCGATTCCGCGTCAGTTTCAACCATATCAATCGCTTCGTGAATTTCGGGATTAAAATCCGCGCCGATTGACGGCACAGTTTCGACACCGACGCTCATTAATGCTTGCTCAAAACTTCTCGCCGTGCCTTTCACACCGCCGAGCAGATGCTCCAGCGACGAATCTTTTTCGGCGTGGTCAATCGCCAAATTTAAATTATCCAAAACCGGCAAAAGCGTCGTTAAAAAGCTGAATTGACCTTGTTTGGCGCGATCTTCCAGAGTTTTTTGCATCCGGACACGCATTTCTTGAGTTTCACGCTCGATCTGCGTTTTGATTTCTTCAAATTTCGCCTGCACGCCGACGAGTTTCGCTTCAGCCGCTTCGCGCCGTTCGGTTTCGGTTTTGAGCTTATTTTCGAGTTCCGTTTCGCGCATTGATTTCACCTGTTGCTTCGGTATTTCTTCGTCCGAATCTACTTTTTCTTCGTCGTTTTCTTCCAAAATATCGTCTAAAAGTTCTTCGTTATTAAAATCTTTCTCACTCATCTTTTTTTTATTAAACCAACTCATAAATTTTGATAAATAATCTGCACGTTTTCAGTCTAACAAACCATTTATCTTTTGGGAAAAATCAGCCACGAACAAACACGAAAGAACACAAAATATAAAACAAAATTCTAATTTCAAATTTGAACAAAATTCACTTTCATGAAATTTCGTAGTTGTTCGCGGCTAAAATCCTAAGCCGAAGCAGTTGCCGTTTCGGGCGTGAATTTCAACGCGCCGCCCGCCGCCGCGACGTAAATCACGCTTCCGCTGCGGATTTCGCCGTTGAGAAGTTTGATCGCCAACGGATTTTGAATCAGCGTCTGAATCGCCCGTTTCAAAGGTCTGGCGCCGAATGTCGGGTCGTAGCCTTCGGTCGAAAGCAATTCTTTCGCCGAATCTTCCAAGACAATCGAAATTCCGCGCTCGGCCAAATTTTTACGCAATTTTTCAAGTTGAACGTCAATAATTTTTTCGATTTCGGCTTTTGATAATTGTCTGAAAATCACGATGTCGTCAATCCGATTCAAAAATTCGGGCTTGAAATGATTGCGCAAAACGTCCGTAATCATCTCTTTGATCGGCGTATCAACCAGTGCGGACGCCTGAATCTCACGCGACCCGAGATTTGAAGTCATAATCAAAACCGTGTTTTTGAAATCAACCGTTCGGCCTTTAGAATCGGTCAGCCGTCCGTCGTCGAGAATTTGCAGTAAAATATTGAAAACATCAGGGTGCGCTTTTTCGATTTCATCAAACAGCACCACCGAATACGGACGGCGACGAACGGCTTCGGTCAATTGTCCGCCTTCGTCGTAGCCGACATATCCCGGCGGCGCACCGATCATCCGCGCAACCGCGTGTTTTTCCATATATTCCGACATATCGAGCCGCACCATCGCGCGTTCGTCGTCGAACATAAATTCCGCCAATGCTTTGGCAGTTTCGGTTTTTCCAACGCCCGTCGGACCAAGGAAAATAAACGAACCAATCGGACGATTCGGGTCTTGAAGTCCGGCCCGGGCGCGGCGCACCGCATTTGCTACCGCCTCTAACGCTTCGTCTTGCCCGATAATTCGCTTGCGAAGATTCGTTTCCATCGTCACGAGTTTCTGCATCTCGCCTTCGAGCATTTTGGAAACGGGAACTCCCGTCCATTTAGCGACCACTTCCGCGACATCTTCCTCGTCAACCTCTTCTTTCAAATAAACGCCGTCCTTCTGCAAATCGGCGAGTCTGGATTGTTCGATTTCCAATTGTTTTTCAAGCGTCGGAATCGTCCCGTACTGCAATTCGGCGGCAAGGTTTAAATCGCCCGCGTTGCGGGCTTGCTCAAGCTGCAATTTCGCTTCTTCAAGTTTTTCCTTGCCAACCCGCATCTTTCCGATTTCGTCTTTTTCCGACTGCCATTTTGCCTTCATTCCGCCGGATTTTTCTTTCAAATCGG
>JBDTZT010000684.1:0-2927 GCA_040005005.1 Actinomycetota bacterium | reverse complement strand
AGAAACCAAATAAAGCCGGAACATTTGTCGAACCTGCTATTTTAGCCACGGAGTTCACAGAGAAAACAGAGAGAAATCTTTAGAAAAAATATCTCTAAATCTCTGTGTTCTCCGTGGCAAACAGAATTATGAACGAAGATTTTTATATCGGTTATCTGCCGAAAATGCCGAAAAGTTTGGCGAAAGTTATCAAACCGTTTGTTGCTTTGGTTTTTGTCGCGGCAATCTGTTTGGCCATTATTTTGTGGTTCGGGCAGAAACCTTTTGCAAAAAGCGTTTTTGAATTCGGCACGATCAAAGATTTTGAAGGTACGATCCAAGCGCGCCCCGTTCCATTTTTGCTTGTCGAAAGGGAAGAAAAAACCAGCGGTTTGCCGACGTTTGAGAGATTTCCGCTGGTCGCCGAAGGCAAACACGGCTTTGACGCAGGCTTGTTTGACGGTCAGCGCGTCAAATTAAAAGGCACGCGCATTTACCGCGACGATTTGCAGATGATTGAAGTCGTGCCGGATTCGATTGAAAAATCGGCACAAACGATAAATCCGATCGAAGAAAAATCCGAATCTTTGGGAAACTTTACGTTCAAAGGCGAAATTGTTGACTCGAAATGCTATTTGGGCGTAATGAATCCAGGACAGTCAAAACCGCACCGTGATTGCGCCGTCGCCTGTCTGCGAGGCGGAATTCCGCCGCTTTTTATCGTTAAAGACAACGCCGGAAATATTTCCGAACTTTGGCTCTTGTCCGCTAAAGGCGAAACTGTAAATAAGGAAATACTTGATTTTGTTGCCGAACCTGTTGAAATAACGGGCGAAGTTTCGCGCAGCGGCGACCAGCTTTTTTTCAAAATCAATCCAAATCAAATCAAAAGACTGCCATAATCAAAAAATCTGGAATATTTTCCGAGGTTTGCTTACTTCAACAGGTGCAAATTAAATGCAAGTGCGCAAAGATTTATGAAAACGGTCGAAAATCCGGCGGACAAAATCAATCTCGATTTTGTTCTCGGCAATAAAGTGATGGTCGGAACAGTCAACGCGAACCGCGAATATTTTGAATCGGGCGTGAAAAAATCTATCTTGCCAAATTTTAACTTAAATTCAAAGACTTCAAATATTCCCGAAAATCCGCGCCCAAATCGTCGCGTTTCAGCGCAAATTCAACCGTCGCAATCAGAAATCCGAGCTTATCGCCCGCATCGTGGCGGTTTCCTTCGAGTTTGACAGCATAAAAAGGCTTGCCTTCTTTGAGCATCAGACGCATTGCATCGGTGATTTGAATTTCGCCGCCCGCGCCTTTTTCGGTGCGTTCGATGGCGTCGAAAATGTCGGGCGTGAGAATGTAGCGGCCGATAATTGCCAAATCCGAAGGCGCGTCTGCAAATTTCGGTTTTTCGATCATATCTTTGATCTTAAAGATATTCGGCTCGACCTCTTCCGCGTCAATCACACCGAACCGCGAAATCGCTTCGCCCGCGACCTTCATTGTAGCGATCACGGGCGCGTTGTATTTTTCAAAAACCTCGATCATCTGCTTGAGCGCGGGTTTTTCCGCGTCAACCACATCATCGGCCAGCAAAACCGCGAAAGGCTCGTTTTCAGAAAAATCCTTCGCCTGATAAATCGCGTGTCCGAGACCTAAAGCTTGTTTTTGGCGCGTGTATGAAATACGGCAAATTTCGGAAATTGCATGAACCATCTCAAAAAATTCCGTTTTGCCTTTTTCCTTTAGAACGCTTTCGAGTTCGTAGGAAATATCAAAATGATTTTCAATCGAGCTTTTCTCGCGTCCCGTGACGATTAAAATCGATTCGATGCCGGAGGCGACGGCTTCTTCGACCGAATATTGAATCAGCGGTTTATCTACGAGCGGCAGCATTTCTTTCGGTGATGCTTTGGTCGCCGGTAAAAATCTTGTTCCGAGTCCGGCGGCGGGGAAAACTGCTTTGCGAATTTTGTGTGTCATAATAATTCTGTTAAATTTTTGAGATTGTCAGTTGTTCACTATTCGGATCAAAGCCGAAACTAAAATTGTAGGAAAAAAATGGCTGAGAAACAAATCTTTGAAGTGGTGTTGGAAAAACACGAAACGATGGAAGCGACCGGTATTACGATTCCGTTTGACGTTGAAAAAGTTTTCGGCGCAAAACGCGTTCCGGTCAAAGTTTCGATCAACGGCGCGAATTATCGAAGCACAGTCGTCCGAATGGGCGGAAAATATATGATGGTCGTGCCGAAAGTTTTTCGCGACGAAGCAAGGATAAGAGCGGGCGAAATAATCACCGTGACGATAGAAAAAGACTTGGAAAAACGCACCGTTGAAATTCCGAAAGATTTAGCCGAAGGCCTGAAAATAAAAGATTTGACGGACGTTTTCGCAAAATTAAGCTACACGCACCAAAAGGAATCTGTCAACGCCATTAATGAAGCGAAACGAGAAGAAACGCGAATTAGAAGAATCAAAAAAACGATTGAAATGTTGAGAAAAAAGTAATTGGCAGACGGAAGTTTGGAGAGATTTCTCTACCGACTACTAACTACTGACTACTGATTACTGAAATTATGTTAGACCTTAATTTTGTCAGAGAAAATTTAGAAACAGTTAAGAAAGCGTTGGAAAGTCGTAATTTTCCGCTTGAGAGTTTGGATAAATTTGAGCTTTTGGATATGGATCGCCGCCACGCAATTCGTGAAGCCGATAAAGTTAATCAGCTACGCAATTCTTCAAGCAAAGAAATCGGCGCGTTGATGCAATCGGGTCAACGCGCCGAAGCGGAAGCGAAAAAGGCGGAAGTTGCTGGACTTAAAGAAAAACAATCGGAGTATGAAAAATTACGCGATTTAGCCGAGACAAAAATGCATGATTTGCTTTCGCATCTGCCGAATATTCCCGCTGAGGGTGTTCCGGTGGGCGCAGATGAAACGTCA
>JBDTZT010000076.1:0-9823 GCA_040005005.1 Actinomycetota bacterium | reverse complement strand
AAAATTGGTCACAGGCAATCGAACTTGAAGATACGCAAGTTTTTTTCCGCGAACCCGTCGCTGTGCAAGATTTTGTCGTCGAAAATAACAAGCCGCAAATGAATAAAAGCAGCCGGTTGGAATTCGGCGTTGAAAGAATTTTAGATAACAATTCTTCCGTTGAAGCCAACGTGTTTTTTGATTTAACAAGCGGCCGCGGGGTCGGTTTGATAAATTTACCGATTGGTTTTTTAGGCGGCGAAGCAGATAAATTTGTTGCCAATCAACAGGGCAAGGCGCAAGGTTTAAGACTTGTTTATTCGCGTCGTTTGAATGCAATTTTCAGCACCTCGGCAGGTTACGCCTTCGGAAACGGTCAAAAACTTTCCGCGCAGACGATTTCAAATCCGGCGAATGTTTTTACAAACGGTTATTTCCAAACTTTTTTTGGTCAGCTAGAAGCTGATTTGAAAACCGGAACACAGGTTAAAACAATTTTTCGCTTATCGCCGCAAGCCACAGTTTTTTCGATTGACCCGTTTCAAGGCCGAATGACAATTTACGATCCGGGTTTAAGTATTGTCGTCACGCAGACTTTACCGACTTTGGGGTTGCCGATTCGTGCCGAAGCAATAATTGATGCGCGGAATTTGCTTGATTTTCAAACAGGTGTGAATGGCGAAGAAGGAAGTCTGAAGTTATCATCACAACGACGAATTTTGCGCGGCGGAATTCTGGTCAGATTTTAAGCTAATTCAAGCCAAAAGTTTATTATCCAAAGTCAGTTTTTGTTGGCTTTGGATTTTTTTTGTTTCCAAATTCTCGGATACGAAGCAAAAAACTGAATGAAATGGTGGTTTGTTAACCATTTATATATTTGGAAATACTATATTTGACAGAGATTTAAATCATATTGTCCAAAGGAAGTAATTGGAACGCATTTTGCGTCGAAAAACTTTGGTAAAGTTTGCCTAACGAAAATGACAGGTAAAGTGCTGACAAGTTGGAGTTTGGTGTGGCTGCTGGCAACAGTTTTATTTGTTGTCGGCGGTGCCCTTAATCTTTCTCAGCGGGCTTATCACAAATTGCCGCCAACCGACGGAGTCGTTTGGCAGTTAAAATCTGACGGCGGAATTTACGCCGAAAAAGTATTGCCGAGTCTGACTGCTTCACGTGCCGGAATTTCCGTTGGCGACAGGCTTATCGGCATCGGTTTGGACAGTGATAAAACTGATGAAATTACGTCGCCGGCCGATGTTCAAATGTATCTCGAAGCAGCGGGCATTGACGGAAATTTGACATATTTTTATCAAAGACCTTCATATTCTTTCGCCAACAATTATTACTACGCCGATTTAAAGCACATTGACACTTTGCCGCGTTGGACGGCTCCGATAATTTTTCTGACTCTGGTCGGAATTGTGTGGCTCGGTGTCGGAATTTTCGTGCTTTTCAAGCAGGGCGGACACGCACCGTTTGTCACGCATTTTGCAATTATTTGTTTGGCAGCGTTTGTTTTCCACGTTTATAAAACGCTTTATTTGGGTGAAGATTTTGATTTAGCCATCAATCTTCTGAACAACCTCGCCTTTGCCTTATTTGCTCCGCTATTTTTGCATTTTTGTCTGCGTTATCCGGTCAGAAGCGAAGTTTTTGACAACTCGCGTTGGAAAACATATCTGCTTTATATTCCAGCGGCAGTGATTTGGATTGGAATTTTTTCTTTTTCGGTCATTCCGCAAATTGCTCTGAAATTAAATTGGATTGAGGCAATCGCGCCGCTTTTAGACAAATACAATTTACTGCCGAATTTATATCAAGCAAATTTTTATCAGTTTGTGATTTTCGTTGCTGCCGGGGCAGGTGTTTTAATTCGACGTTTTTGGCGAAATCGGCAAACGATTGTCCGTCAGCGTTTGAAATGGGCGATGTGGGGAACGATTGCCGCAATTGCACCGATTATTGCTTTTCAGATTGCCAAACGCTTTATTTATCTACCCGAAGACAGCTATATCACGGCAATTACAACTTTGCCGCTTGCCTTAATTCCTTTGAGTTTTGGTCATTCGGTCGTGCGGTATCGTTTGATGGACGTTGATGTAGTCGTGCGTCGTGCGCTCGTTTATGCGCTGACGACGCTGGCGATTGCGATGATGATTGGCACGGTCGCGCTCGGGTTGGTTTTTCTCGCCGTCGGCAATAATCTTTCGACGACGGAAATCACGCTTCGGGCTTTGATTGCGATTGTCGCAATGGCAGGAATCGTGCTTTTGAGCGAGCCTTTGAAGAAATTTTTGCAGGAGCGCGCCGACCGATTTTTTTACGGTGAACGCTACGATTTGCGGCGCGGATTGCTTGATTTCGGCCGAACCCTTTCGGCGACGACTGCGCTTGATCCACTTTTAAATGCTTTGACGGAAAGACTCCGACAAGTTTTGGATGTTGAAAAAGTTGCCGTCTTTATCGAAGACGAAGATTCATCAGAACACTACAGACTCGCCAAATCAATCGGTTTAAGCGAAGAATTTAAAATTCCAACCGATTTTCGGCAAATGATTCGGCAAAAAAGCGCTGAAAAAGGAATTGTCCGCGCCGATGAGCTCGAATTGCTCGAAACCGAAAGTGCAAATCAAAACGGTAATGGAAACGGTAAAACACTTATCCGCCAAGAACTGCATTACTTTATGCCGTGCGTGGCGCGTGGACAAATGATTGCTGTGATCGGTTTGGGCCGGGCGAGCGACGGTTCGCTTTTGTCGAGTGAAGATTTGGAAATTTTGCAGACGGTTGCCGGATATGTCGCGGTTGCGGTAGAAAATAGTCTGCTTTATCAGGAACAGGAAAAACGTGCTGAAGAACTTGCACTGCTTAAAGAATTTAACGAATCAATCATTGAATCGGTTAATGTCGGACTTCTCGCCGTTGATGAAAGCGGGCGCATCACGCGCTGTAATTCGACGTTTGAAGAAATGCTTGGGCTGAGCCGCAAAGAAACAATCGGAAAAGTTGTCGAAGATATTTTTGACCGCGCTTTTGCCGTGAATCTCGAAAATATTTTGGGCAAATCGCGTTGGCATCTGACCGAAATTCGCCACGCCTACAAACTTTATACAAATTCGTCCGACGGAAAATCTTTAATTCTAAATGTCGCGGTTGCGCCGCTTCGGTCAGTTTCGCAAAATCAAACGGGCGCGATTATCGTTTTGGAAAATGTAACTTCACGCGTCAAACTCGAAGAAACTCTGCAGCAAAGCGAAAAACTTTCAAGCATCGGACTGCTCGCGGCAGGTGTCGCGCACGAAGTCAATACGCCTTTGACGGGCGTTTCGAGCTACACGCAAATGCTTCTCGGAATGATTCCCGAAACCGACCCGAAACACGCACTTTTACTGAAAGTTCAGAAACAAACCGAACGCGCCACGAATATTGCCGGAAATCTTTTGAATTTTTCGCGCGGGGGAAGTTCAACCGATTTTACCGAAGTCAACATTAACAAACTGCTTGACGATACTCTTCAGTTGCTTGAACCGCAAATGCGGCAATCACAAATCGAAATCGTCAAAAATTACTCGGCAATCACGCCCAAGATTTTCGGAAACGCCGGAAAATTACAGCAGGTTTTCACAAATTTAATTCTCAATGCGCGTGATGCTATATTTGGCGGCGGGCAAGTAACTTTGATGACTGCGCTCAACGAAACCGGCGAAGTCGTCGTCGAAGTTTCCGACACCGGCGAAGGTATCGCGCCCGAAAATTTGAGCAAAATATACGATCCGTTTTTTACGACCAAAGGTGTCGGCAGCGGTACAGGTTTAGGTTTGGCTGTTTCTTACGGCATCGTGCAGGAACACACCGGCCGCATCGAAACGCACAGCCGAATTGGCGAAGGCACGACTTTTTATCTGGTTTTTCCGCAATTTCAAGAGCAACGCCAACGCGCCGTCAGCTAAGACGCGGAAGTTCGCCTGTTAGAAAGGGCTTGGTTTGAATCAATAACGCCTTACAATTAGGCTTTTGCCTATTTATGCATGTTTCGTTCAATCTTCAAATTTTACCCGCTGAAAAAGTTTCTATTTCTGCAATTTCATCCGCCGCACTCTATGGCAAAGGGATTTTTACGACACTTGCCATTTACAATGCAAAACCTTTTTTGTGGGAAAAACATTGGCGCCGATTAAAGGAAAATTCCGCGAAACTCAATATTGACTTAAACAATTTTGACGAAGAAGCCGTAAAAAATGCTCTTTCGCAGATTATTTTGCAAAATAATCTCGAAACGGGACGCGCCCGTCTGACGTTTTTGGACGAATCGGCAAATGGAATCTGGAGTTTTGAATCGCCAAACAAAACGAGTTTTTTAATTACGACAGCAAATTTGCGGGAAACAAAAACTGAAATAAGGTTGACCGTTTCGCCTTTTCCGGCAAATTCAAAATCGCCGCTTGCGAATGTAAAATCGTGCAACTATCTGGAAAACTTGCTGGTATTTGAAGAAGCCAAAAAACGCGGCTTTGACGAAGCGATTCGATTAAACGAAAAAGGTGAAATCGTTTCGGCTTCGATGGCAAATATTTTTTGGGTAAAAGACGAAAAGATCTTTACGCCAAGTCTTGAGACCGGCTGTCTGGCCGGCACGACGCGAAGTTTTCTTTTGGAAAATTTTTCAGTTGAGGAAAAAACTACAAGTCTTGACAAGTTAAGTTCAGCTGACGAGATTTTTTTGACTTCTGCCGGAATCGGTCTTAAAAGCGTGATAAAAATTGACGAAAAATCGTTTGGCGATGAAATTACGACAAAATTGGAAGGGTTTTTTGCCGAAAAAACAGATTCTTTTTAAGCAACCGTCCCGCCGCAGCTTGAACCTGCTCCGGCGGTGCAGCCGAAGCAGTGATTTGCTGTGGTGATTTGGCGATTTTTTAGTTTTTCGGCATTAAAATCGAAAATCGTTTGCGGCAAATTCTCTTTCAAAGACAATTCGAGCATTTGGTTGAAATCGCAGTCGAAGAGATTTCCCTGCCAATCAACGCTGATCAGGTTTCGGCACATCAGACCTTTGATTGTTGAAGTATTGAATGCGTTGACAAGCCGCATCATATAGCTTTCTTCATTTTTTGAACGCCGAAGCCAGTCTAAAAAGCGCGCAATCGGCATATTGGTGATGGTGTAGAGATTATTGAACGAAATGTCGTAGCGGTTTTTAAGTTCGCGCCGGAAATCCGCTTCGATCGACGTTTGCGGTGGCGGAAGAAATGCACCCACCGGATTATAGACGAGATTTAGCACGAGTTTTTCATCAATTCCGTAACCGACCGCGTTTAGTTTTCGCAAGGCTTCGATTGATTTTTCAAAAACTCCGGTGCCGCGCTGCGCGTCTGTTTGCTGGGCAAGAAAATAAGGCAGAGAGCAAATAACTTCCGTCTCGTTTTCCGAAAAAAATTCGGGTAAATCCTGCTGGTTTTCCTCAAACATTACGGTTAAATTGTGGCGGATCATCACTTTTGCGCCCATTTTTCCGGCTTCCGTGACAAAATAGCGAAAATTCGGGTTGAGTTCGGGCGCACCGCCCGTGATGTCGAGAGTTTTTATTTGGAATTCGCGCAAAACGCGCAAGCATTCGTCAATTATCGCGCGTTTCATTATTTCCGTGCGGGTTGGGCTGGCGTCAACGTGGCAATGTTTGCAAGCCTGATTGCAAAGTTTGCCGACATTGACCTGCAAAGTATCAACGCCCGCGGCAAATAATTGCGTGTCGCCAAGTTTTTGATTAAAACTTACGGCCGAATTTGGGATAGCGGATTTGCCGCGTCGTGTGATTTGGACTGTCTGCATAATGGAACGCCGCTATCTTGGCGGCAATAAACGTGAACGGTTCAAAAAAGCGTTTAAAATACTTTAAAGTTGAACGTAAATAAAGGCGTTTTTGATTGCACACGCAATCATTGCCGTCCGTGATGACGGCTTTCCGTTTTACATTGAAACTTTATCGTGTGAATTGTGCGATTGAATGCCGTGAATCAGCGATGCGCCGCCGCGGATTGCCGAGGCGAGATGAATTGATTCGGTCATCTGTTCCATATTCGAGCCGTTTTCAAGACAAGTCTGCGTAAAAGCATCAATGCAATAGGGACATTGCACCGTGACGGCGACCGCCAAACCGATTAAAGCCTTTTCGCGGCGCGACAACGAACCTTCTTCCTGACACGCCTGATACCAAGCGAGAAACTTCTCAAACAGTTCGGGTTTGTGTTTCGCGATTTCACCGAATCTTCCTAAATCTTCTTCGTTGTAATAGTGCATAAAAATTTAACTTTCAAATTTCAGTAAAAATTTCTCGATCTGGCGGCGATGGCGCAGAATATGAACGATGGCGTGTTCAAACAGTTGGTCAATGTTATAGATAACTTCCCAACGTGTTTTGAAATAGACGTTTTCCATTTCTTCATCCGTCATTTGCCGGCGTCCGTCGAAAATTTCGGCTGTATAAGCGAGCATTTTATCAATCTCGCCGCCGATTTCCGCGTGCGGAATTTGTTTGTCCTCAACCGGCAAAGCGTTCATTGAAAGCGCGTCGCGGATATATTTTGAATAACCGTAACCGGCGCGGACGACGTGATTCATAATGACCTCGATCGAGTGGCAATGCGCGCTTTCGCCTCTCACAATGCGCGTGTAATCTTCGGCGCCGACGTTTTTGATTAATGATTTCAATTCAAACGCGGCACGTTCGTATTCGTCCATTAACGAACCGACCGCGCCTTGACGATAATCTTCCAAAGCTTTTTTTATTAACAACAATTTTCTCCCGGTTGACAACATTCCGTGCCTGATAAATCGGTTAAATTATATTCCAAACCTTTTGTTTCACGCGGATTTCGTTTGGCGGTTCGGCGGCAATCGAATTCCTTCGCATCTTCCAGAGTAATACCTTCAAGCGGTTCGACAGCGATTAACTGCGAGGCGTAAGGTTCACGACTGTAAATCTGAAAAGTTTTATCGCAAACCGCCATTCGTGCCCCGCGTTCTAAAGCGTGTCCGTCGTCGTCAATCACTTTTTTCCAGGGTCCGCGATAAATTACGGCTTGATTGCGTTCGAGGCACACGCCTTGTTTTCCTTTGTAAGCAACGACCGTTACTGAGCGAAACTCGATGCCTTCGACAACGCGCCACGGATTCGCGTCGCGTTTGACGATTTCGATTCCGTAAAATCCGGCGCGTTCAAAGGCTTCGATAAACAAATCCTCACGAAACGCACCCGAAATACAGCCTGACCAAAGTTCAGCGTTGTTTTGCAGCTGTTCGGGAACGTCTTCATCGGCGACAATATCGGAAATCGCGACGCGTCCGCCGCGCCGGAGCACGCGAAACATCTCCGCGAACATTTGTTCTTTGTTTTCCGGTTTGACGAGATTCAAAACGCAGTTCGATAAAACCACATCAATCGAATCATCTGCAATCAAAGGCTTTTCGGCTTTGGCTCTGGTGACAAAAGATTCGTAAAGCGCGAAATCGTCCGCCGTTTTTATCGGATTTATCCGCAAATATTCGTCAACCAAACTTAAATCGAGCTTCAAATCTTGAATCTTTCCGTAGCGAAATTCGACGTTTCCGTAACCGGTTTTGTCCTTCATCTCGCCAAGATATTTATTGGCGAGTGCGAGCATCTCAATATTCGTGTCAATGCCGATAACCTTTCCCGATTCACCGACGATTTGCGAAGCGATATAGCAAATTTTGCCGCCGCCCGAACCCAAATCGAGAACAGTTTCGCCCTCGTTCACAAATTTTGAAGGATCGCCGCAGCCGTAATCGCGTTCGATTATCTCAATGGGCAAAACCCGTAAATATTGCGGATCATATTCGACCGGACAGCATAGTGCGTCTTCTTTTATTTGCGATGCCGCGCCGTAACGCGTCCGCACCGCGCTTTCGATATCAAAACCATAAGCCATATTTACCTGTTAATAAGAAAAAAGTTAAAATTTATTTCAATGAAACGTGCAATTATCATTATGGCAAAAGTTCCGCAGGCTGGAAACGTGAAAACGCGTCTGCAAAATATTCTTTCGCCCGAAGATTGCGAATCTCTCGCCGAAAGTTTTCTGAAAGATGCCGTCAATAAAGCAAATTCGGCTTGCAAAAATGTGTTTATCGCTTTTTTCCCACGCGCGGAAATTCAAAAGATAAAAAAGATTTTACCTGATGAATCAAATTTTATCGAACAAACAGGCGAAAATTTGGGCGAAAAAATGTACAACGCTTTTCAATTCTTATTTGAACAAAAAGCTGATTCAATTGTGATGATCGGAACTGACAGCCCGACCTTTCCTTTTGATTATATTGAACAGGCGTTTGAATTTCTGGAAACAAATTCGGAGGTTGTGCTGGGAAGAACTGAAGACGGCGGCTTTTATTTAATCGGTTTGCGCATTTTGCGACCTGAAATCTTTGAAAATGTCGTGTGGAGCTCGCCGAAAACATTTGAACAAGTCTTTGAAAATATCCGAAATCTCAAATTGTATCTCCGCGAAACGCCGGGTTGGTATGATGTTGATGAAGAACAAGATTTGATTCTGTTAAAAAAAGAAATTATGAACAACCAAAACGCCAGACGGCGTGCGCCGCAGACCTTTGAATGGTTAAAGCAAAATTTCCCGGTATAAATCTTCGGTTTTATCAATCATTTCGCCCAGGGAAAAATGTTTTTCGGCGAAAGTTTGTGCGCTTTTGGCGAGAGACTCGCGTTTTTCGATGTTTTCTAAAAGAATATTGACTGCTTCAGCGAGTTTGACCGGTTCTTTTAATGGAACGAGCAGCGCGGTTTCATCTGAACGCAAAATCTCCTTGGCGCCTTCGGTTTCCGTGGCGACGATCGCCGTTTTGTTCGCCATTGCTTCCAAAATTGCCAAACCAAAACTCTCGGAATGCGAAGCCGACACGAAAATATCGAGAGCGGCGAGCAAAGTTTGCATATCTTCGACCCAATCGAGCCACAAAAATCTGTCGTTAAGATTAAAAACCTTGACCAGACGTTTTAAATCGCGCCGGAATTGCCGATTATTTGAATTATCTTTGCCAACAATCAGAAAAAAAGCATTATCGCGGCGTTTGGCTATTTCATTCGCCGCCAATACAAAATCGCGCTGACCTTTTAATTCTTTAAGCTCGCCGATGGTGCAGATGGCTAGCGCGTCAAACGGAATATTGTGCAGAAAACGAAACTCGCTGCGCAATTTTTCGCGGTTTTCGTTGGTTAAATTTTTAGTGTTGATTCCGTTTGAGATAATTTTTATCTTTTCCTTCGGGAAGATATTCCGCAGATTTGTTTCAACCGCATTTGAAACGGCAATCGCCCTTGACAGATTTCGCAATGCAAATCTATGAAACGGTTTCATCGGAAAAAGAACGTGGCGCGTCAGCACAAATTTCGCGTTTTTCGATGTCCGGCAAACAAGACTCGCCGGAATATAATCTCTGGCAACGTGCGCGTGAACGATTTCGACATTTTTTCGATTAACGAAATTAGCAATCTTTTGTGCGCTGAAAATTCCGAAAGCATTGCGGATCGAAGAATGAAAAATATTCTCCGGCGGCAGAAAATCAAGTTTTTCCTGCCATTCATTGGTCGGACGAAGCACGACGAAAACTTCGTGTCCGCGCTCCGATAAGCCGCGGCACAAATCAACCAGATGACGTTCGCCGCCGCCGAAAGTCTTTGCCGATGAAATATGCAAAATCCGCATTGAACAAAGTTTTTCACGTTGTGCACGACTTTAGCAAATAAAAAAGGCACGCTTTACAAGAAAGCGTGCCGCGAAAGGTTTTTCCCCGTGAGGAAAAACTAAAA
>JBDTZT010000683.1:0-2931 GCA_040005005.1 Actinomycetota bacterium | reverse complement strand
GGACGGCATTACGGGCGAGCTTTTTATTTTACAGGCGAGACCCGAAACCGTTCACGCGCAGAATACCGAAACTTTTATCGAAACTTATAATTTGTCCGAAAATCACGGTGCACCGCTCGTTTCGGGCGTCGCGGTCGGCGAACGAATCGGATACGGGACGGCGCACGTCCTGCTTGATTCCGCAAAATTGACGAGTTTCAAAGAAGGCGAAATTCTCATCACGACGATGACCGATCCGGCTTGGGAGCCGATTATGAAACGCGCTTCGGCAATCGTCACGAATCGCGGCGGACGCACCTGTCACAGCGCAATTATCAGCCGCGAACTCGGAATTCCGTGCATTGTCGGAACCGGAAATGCGACCGAAATTCTAAAAAGCGGAACCGATGTGACGGTTTCGTGCGCGGAGGGCGACCGCGGCAATATTTATTATGGAAAGGTTGATTTTACGATTGACCGCCGCGAAATTACCGACGCAGAACGCCCGAAAACGCAGGTTATGATGAATGTCGGCGATCCCGACCACGCTTTTGCCGTGTCGCGTCTGCCGAACGACGGCGTCGGACTGGCGCGGCTCGAATTTATCATCAACAATCACATCGGAATTCATCCGATGGCGCTGGTCAATTATCCGAATCTGAAAAATCGCAAAGACGTTGAAGAAATTTCCGGACGCATTTTAGAAGAAGACCCAAAAGAGTTTTTTGTCCGCTCTCTTTCGGAAGGCGTCGGGCGAATCGCAGCGGCATTTTATCCGAAACCGGTCATTGTTCGGATGTCTGACTTTAAATCGAACGAATATGCCCGACTGATCGGCGGAAGCGAATACGAACCCGAAGAAGAAAATCCGATGCTCGGGTTTCGCGGCGCTTCGCGTTATTATGACGACCGTTACAAAGCAGGTTTCAAACTCGAATGTCTGGCACTTCTGAGAGTTCGCGAAGATATGGGATTAACCAACGTCAAAGCGATGATTCCTTTCTGCAGGACGGTCGAAGAAGGCGAAAAAGTCATCGCGCTGATGGCGGAACACGGACTTAAACAAGGCGAAAACGATTTGGAAATTTACGCGATGTGCGAATTACCCGCAAATGTCGTCTTTGCTGATGAATTTCTGAAGGTTTTCGACGGTTATTCAATCGGTTCAAACGATTTGACGCAGCTTGCGCTTGGACTTGATCGCGATTCGGAAATGGTCGCTCATCTTTTTGACGAGCGCAACGGTGCGGTTGAAAAAATGGTCGCGATGGCGATTGAAGCGGCGATTCGCAACGGCAAAAAAATTGGCATCTGCGGACAAGCCCCGTCTGATTATCCGGAATTCGCCGAGTTTTTAGTCAGAAAAGGCATCAATTCGATTTCGCTCAATCCGGATACGGTGATTCAAACGACGCATCATATTTTGGAAACCGAAAATAGTTTGAAAAAATAGAAACGGACAACAGATTTCACAAATTACACAGATTGCCTTTACACTAAAATCTGTGTAATCTGTTGTCAAAAATAAGCTAAAAATGAGCGAACCCGTAGAAAATTATATTCCGCAAGACTTAACCAAGCGTTTCCATGAGCAAGCGCGGAAGGTTTGGTTTATCTCTTTGCTCGTGGTTTTTGCCTGGGTTTTTGTGATTTTGCTGGCGCCGATTGCACAGGCAAACGGTTTTGAAAATATTTCCGCGCCGATTTATAAATTTTTCAGCTTTATTTGTCATCAGATAGATTCGCGCTCATTTCACGTTGAAAATCATCAATTTGCGGTTTGTGCGCGGTGTTTCGGCGTTTATTTCGGGTTGTTTTTGGGCTTTGTAATTTATCCGTTGATTCGCCGCGTTGAAGAAATCGAGCCGCTTCCGCGCTTTTGGCTTTTTTTGGCAATGATTCCGATTGGCATTGATTGGTCGCTTGGTGCTTTCGGAATTTGGGAAAATACGCATTTTTCGCGTTTTCTGACAGGTCTGATTTTGGGAACGACTTGTGCAGTTTTTATCGTTCCGGCTTTGGTTGAGATTTTTCGGCTTTTAAGGCGGAAATACACGCGTTAGCAAGTGCTTAAGTTTCTCGCAGACTAAAGTTTTTACACGCTTCCGAACAGTCACGTTTCTGCCTTTTAAGTAAAAAAGACTGTCGCATTGACAGCCTTTTTATCTAAATTGATTTTTCGATACTGAATTTTGATATTTTGTTGGCAACACGCCGAACGCTCGGCACGTCCCTTGATAATTAAATTTTATTGTAAGCAAGTTTTTTTTGATTGGCAAGTTTTATTTGTATGTTTTTTAACCTATTTATTGGTAGCTAAATATCGAAACTATTTAACTTAACCGCAACATCAAAAGTTTTCCACAAGTGGAAAACTTTTCCGCGCACAAATGTTTGTTGACTAATGGGCGAAATAGTAGCAGAATTATGCTTGCAAACGACAATCACATTATGAGTTTTAGCAAAGAAAGCGCAGTTGAAAGAGCAAAAAAAGACTTAGCGCAGCGCGTCGGCGTCGCAGAAAGTGAAATAAACGCTTCGGCGAGTGATGCCGACTTTCCCGATATGTCTTTGGGTGCACCGGAGAACGGTGAAATGGCCGCGCAGATGATTTCCAGCGGTTGGCGAATAGATTTAAGCGCGAGCGGCAAAAATTATGAATACCGCGCCGACAAATATCAACTTCGCCTGCGTGGATTTAACGGAACAAATTACATTATCGAATCGTGAGGTATAAGCGGAAAATGGTTTTCCTTGTGAGAAAATCTTTCCGCTTTATTTTTGGAGTAAAAAAGATGAATCGTAATAATATTTGGATACATATTTGCATCGCGGTTGTTTTGATTACAATGGCGGCGGTTTGGGGACAACTCAGGCGTTGGCAATCATTCAGAAATGTTGCCTCAACGGAAAATGCTATCAAAACAAGTCCGAAACCTATTGCTCCGAAGC
>JBDTZT010000682.1:0-2937 GCA_040005005.1 Actinomycetota bacterium | reverse complement strand
GCCGCGCCATTTTTCGCGGATTTCGAGTTTTTCAAATATTTCGCGCCGCATCGCCATCGAACCGCCCCAGCAAAAATTGCTTTTCAGATTCGCGCCCAGAGCCGAAGCAATCGAAGCGTTCCAAACCGAACGCATTTCCGAGGCAAAACTGAATTTCTTTGAAATGAACCAGCGATAACCGGTCGCCGCGCCGATCTTTTCATCCGTCAAAGGCGCAATTAAATTTCGCAGCCAATTTTCCGGCGGACGCGCATCGGAATCAACAAAGACAAAAACTTTCGATTCATGAGAAACGTGTAAAATGGCTTCACGCAGATTTTCAACCTTTTGGCTCGTTTCAACTGCATCGGGAGCAATTACGAGTTTTGAACTAATTGAAAGATGTTTAGAAATCAGTTTGTTAATGATTGGAACTGATTCGTCCTCGCTATCATCAACTACAAAAATCACTTCATAACGCGGAAATTGCTGCCGAAAAAGCGCGGAAAGATTTTCTTCCAAATCTTCATCCAGTCCGCGGCACGGCGCGACAATCGAAACAAACGGCGCGAAATCGGACGGTAGTTTGGCAAGCTCTCGTTTGAAAAAATTTAAGTATTCAATGCCGCCGCGAAAAGATTTGCAGCTCAAAAAAACGAGAACGACGGCGAAAAAGTAGAAAACAAAAATCATTTTAATTGGAGCGCAGGCATCTGGCCTGTCTTGCGTGCGGTGCGAAACACTCGGACGCGAACCGTCGGTTGTTGAAATTTAACTTGAAACTTAAAGCACTTTTACATCTGTTTTCGCTCAACAGACTTGCCGGCAAGATGCCCGTGCTCCCGGTCAAAACAAAAACTTTAAATTCTCAATTGTTTTGGCGGTCGCGCCGCGATTTTTCTGCATTACTTCGAGCGCGTTTTTTGAAAGCTCAACACGTTTTTCCGCGTCTTTCAAAAGCTCCGCGAAAATGCGCGCCAAATCTTCGGCAATTGTTTGTTCGTTTGTTTCAGGCAATTGGATGAGCGCGTTTTTGTCTAAAAATTCTTTGACCGCCGCCGCAAAATTCATCGTGTAAAAACCCGTCACAATCGCTTTTGCGGCAACGGCCGGTTCTAAAATGCTCTGTCCGCCGTGCGGAATCAGGCTTCCGCCGACAAAAACGATTTCGGCAAGCGGAAGGGCGGCGCGGAGTTCGCCGATTGAATCGAGCAAAATGATCTCCGCCGCCCGGTCGCGTTCCGAGCGATGCGCCGAACGCCGAACCCAATCAAAACCTGTTTCTTTTATCAAGTCGGCGACTTCCGGGAAGCGTTCGGGATGGCGCGGAACGATTAAAAGACGCGGCAATTTTTCGGGCGCAGTTTTCCAGAGTTTTTTGAACGCTTCTAAAATCCATTTTTCTTCCGGCGCGTGCGTGCTGGCCGCAACAATCAATGGCGCGTCATTTAAAATCGCGAATCTTTCACGAAAAACTTCGGTTAAATCGCTTGTTTCAAAATCTTGGTCAAACTTGATATTACCCGTCACTTTCACTTTTGCGGGGTGAATGCCGAGCGACATCAGCCGTTTTGCGTCGGCGTTTGCCTGCATCAAGGCCAAATCAACATAGCTCAAAACGCGGCGGATAAAATTTTTGATGTATGAATAGCGTTTGAAGGATTTTTCGGAAAGCCGGCCATTAACAATGGCAGTTTTCACACCGCTTTTGTTTGCCTCGCGCAAGAAATTAAACCAGAGCTCGGTTTCCATTAAAAGAACAACATCAGGTTTGAAATTCCTTAAAGCGCGGCGCACGCTGAATTTAAAATCAAAAGGAAAGTAAAAAATCGCGTCCGCCCGGTCTTTGAAAATATTACGAGCGTGGTTTTGCCCGGTTCGGGTCGTCGTTGAAATTATCAGCCGATGCGCAGGAAATTGTTTCGTGATTGCTTCGACCAACGGCCGCGCCGCGTTCGTTTCGCCGACCGAAACGCAGTGCAGCCAGACAACGCGTTTCTCATTCTGCTCGATTTCCGGCAAAAATCCCAATCTTTGCCAAAACCCCGCCGCATATTTCTCGCGTTTCAGCAAAAAAATCGGCGACATTAGAATGAAGCCGATGGTGAGCAAGAAACTATAAAATGTGAACATAGTGCAAAGTGCAAAATGCATAGGGTAAAGTTCGGATTTAACAGCTATGCACTTTGCACTATAATCTATTTAACTCTTTCCATATATTTCGATTCCGCCGGATTGACGCGAATTTTTTCGCCGGGAACGATAAACGGCGGTACATAGAGAATGACCCCATTTTCCAAAGTTGCCGGTTTGTTGGAATTAGATGCGGTGGCGCCTTTCATGACAGGTTCGGTTTCCGAAACAACCAATTCCATCGAAGCCGGAAGCGAAACGCCGATCGGCGTTCCCTCATAAAATTCGACTTCGATTTTGAGTCCCGCCATCAGCCATTGCGCCGCATCGCCAAGTTCTTCAGCGGTCAGTGAAACCTGTTCGTAGGTTTCCGAATTCATAAAATGATGATGCGAGCCGTCCGAATAAAGATACTCCATCTGATGCTGTTCGAGACGCACGACATTGAGCGTGTCGTTCGAGCGGAAACGATGTTCAAACGAATTTCCCGTCAAAAGATTCCGGAGGCGCGTCTGCACCATCGCCCGCAGGTTGCCCGGCGTGTGATGCCGAAATTCCATCACTTTGACGGGCGTTCCTTCAAATAAAATAACCATTCCCTTTCTTATATCATTTGCAGATTGTGCCATAAAATAAATCAGATCTCCGTTGGATTAAATAAAATTTTCTTAAAATTGCAAAGTATTCAGTTTAAATTTTCGCTCGTCTGTTTGTCTAGTCGCAAATCGGCTTGTAATTTTCGACGCTTCTGGATTAAGGTTTGAAACCAGTGTCAGATAAAACCGAATTTCAGATTGAGCGCATCGCTTTTTTCAGCGACGCGGT
>JBDTZT010000075.1:0-9854 GCA_040005005.1 Actinomycetota bacterium | reverse complement strand
ATCTTGATTTTCTATAATACCGTTGCGTCCCGGACGGCTACTCAACACCTCGAAATCACGGTAAATAGTATTTGATCCTTCCACAGTAAACTGGTTGCCCCCGATGATGGCTGCGGCTCCATTTGTATGAGATTCAGCACCATTTAATGAGCCGCTCGCTCCACGTAAGCAGTTTGTGATGGTGTTTCCGGACATTGAAAATATCTTTATAACCTCGCCACCAATTACGATTTCATCTGTTCCAACGGTAAATATGCCGGTCCGGTCCGAAATTGTGATCGAAGTCTGCGAAGGATTGATGTCTCCGATTAGAGGAGTTTGCTTATACCCATCGATTTTCGCCCATTCTCCGGGCGCACTGCGAACTGTTCCTCCGTTTAAGCTTGAGCGATATTTACCATTATAAGTGCCGCCTTTTAGACAGAGGGTTTTACCGTTTGTAATTAAAGTCGTTTTCCCTAATGCTGTCTGCATATCCCACGGGCTGGTATTTGAACCGCTACCGTTTGCCGCGCCGGTTGGTGACGCATAATAATCACAGGTAAATGAAGGTGTCGGCGTTGGAGTCGGAGTCGGAGTCGGTGTTGGTGTTGGAGTCGGTGTTGGTGTCGGCGTCGCGGTTGGTGTCGCAGTCGGTGTCGGCGTCGCGGTTGGTGTCGCAGTCGGCGTCGGCGTCGGCGTTGACGAACCCGTAACAGTTATGACGACGGGATTATGAAGACCGTTCGGAGTAACTGCTATTACCGTAGTAGTGCCGGCGGCGATACCTGTAACCAATCCGGTCTGGTCCACGGTCGCAACCTGTAGATCACGTGACTGCCATACAAATAGAATGTTTGGAATAATTGCGCCGTTTCCGTCTCTCGCGGTTGCGACAATGCGCACTCCGGTGCTTCCGGCGGCAAGGTTTAGGCTGCCGGGCGACATATCCACCGAAACAACTTGGGGAGTCGGCGTCGCGGTTGGAGTTGGTGTTCGTCGCCCTCGAAAGTCCTGCGCGGGAACATCAGTGGCATTTCCGAACTGAACGGCGGAATAAGCACCGTTACTGCTGTTCAAACGATGCCACACACCATCTGTCGGACGGAAAACGGCGATGTCCGCTTTACCGTCGCCATCGTAATCACCGACCACCGGGACATCCGCCGAAAGCCCGAAAGTAGTAATCAGATACGTTGCGTTGGAACTGCGTTGGATATACCAAATACCCGTTGAAGGTCGCCAGACTGCTAAATCAGCTTTTCCGTCGCCGTCAAAATCGCCCGCCACAGGCAAATCTCCGTTTAACCCGAATTGCGCTGCAAAAAACGAATTGTCGGCACTGTTCAATCGATACCAAACGCCTGTTGACGGACGAAACACATTGATGTCGGCTTTGCCGTCGCCATCGTAATCGGCCGGCATGGGGACATCGCCGTTTAATCCGAACCGAACGGCGGAATAAGCACCGTTACTACTATTCAAACGATGCCAGCCACCATCTGAGGGGCGAAACACCGCGACATCAAATTTAGTATCACCGTCAAAATCGGCCGGCACCGGAATATCGGTCGAAAGACCGAAATTTATAATATCGAAAGTATTATTCAAACTTTTCAAGCGATACCAAACGCCGCTGCGATAAACCGCCGCATCCGTTTTACCGTCGCCATCGTAATCTCCCGCAACGGGGTAATCGCCGTTTGAGCCAAATTGAATGAAACTGTAGCCACTCGTTCCGCTATTAGCGACGTACCAAACTCCGTTTGACGGACGAAAGACTGCCAAATCGGCTTTTCTATCACCATCAAAATCAAATCGTGTTGCCGGCAAAACCGCTTGTGCATTATTTTGCAGGTTGCTACTTTGTCCCCAAGTGATGGTTACAAAAATTAAAAACACGAAACACATTACATTTGAAAAATCTTTTAGAATTGAAATAATTTTCGACATTAAACCTCCGCGAAATTTTCACTTACTGCTATTTAAACTGGGGGTTAGAATGGCATTGAACAAGGATTTTTTATAAAAACCTAAATAAACCAAGTTTTTATAACCAAAAATTTTGGCAAAAGAAATACAAAAGAAAAAAATCATTTTTCCTGTTTTTGTTGGAAAATCAATCTGTCTTTCGACCTACGTTAGCTCCGCTCCTTCAACAGAGACGGTTCAATTTAATTACTTAATTGCTTGAGAGAAAACTAGCTAATATAAGTATAGTTGCAATTGCTCTTAAATTTCAAAAAGTAAAAACATTTTTAACACGAGCAATTTTCGTGCGTGATTTCCTTAGAATTTACTTTAAATGGGGTAGTGAGAGGAACGGAACAATAATTTTCAGGTGTGTCCTGATAAAGAATTGTTAAAGAACTTGACTGATTAAATAAAATAAAGACTTACCGTCGGAGTGCGGAAGAAAGCGTCCGTGCTTCGTTTGAAAAACGCTAAGCATATTCGCTTTCATTCAACATTTAATTAAATGAAGGCTTTTACACCGTTTTTCAAACGACGTCGGCGGACCCTTTCTTCCGCACTCCGACGCAAAGAGTTTTTTATTGTGACAACACACTATTGGGACAGTACTGTAATCTTCATTACCTGGCGAAGCTTTTTTCCAGACGACCGACTACTAAATGGCGATGTGCCTGGTCTTGGTATTCTGAATTAGCAAAATTGCTCCAGGAATAACCAATAATAACGTTATTTTGATCGGTGTATAGACGGAAAATTCCCTCGCCAACTCCTTGCGCAAAACTGCCGTCGGGTAGCCGCCGGGTGTCGGTTTTTCCATGACCCGATTCGCTTGAATCAATGATAGTCACTTCCCATTGTTGCGCACTTTTGATAATCGGACTGGTCGGTGCGCGTTTATGCGGGCTTTTCTCCACCATCATGATATGCCCGCTGTTATCACTATCCGGCGGATACTTAATGGCGATAATGTCGCCGGGTTTGATCTCAGTTACGCGCTTAATGCGGGTAAAGCCTTGTTCGTTTTCAATCGCGTCATGATAAGTGATGGCTAAAGGGCGGCGCACTCCAAGCCAATCCTTAAAATCATTTGACTTCAGATTATATGAACGTTCCAATAAAGCGTTAAGCAAACCGCTGCAATCAGTATGACTCCCGTATTCAGTTGCGCCGTCTATTCCTTTCCATTTAACAAAACCATTTTTATGTTGATAATCGGTATTTTCCAACAGCACGTTCTCAACTAATTTTCGCCCCCATTCAAGCGGCGAAAAACGATCTGTTTGGGCTTGGAAACCATTTGCGGCAGTAACCATCAACAGCATAATCGGCAGTGCTAGAAATTTGTGAATATTATTTAACATCGCTTTTAACCTCGCTCTATTTGATAAGCGAACAAATATTTATTTTCCTTTCTCTATTTAACCTTAACCTGCTGAAAACCCTGTGGCATTTCTTTTTTAAGATCAATTGGAATTTTGGCGGTTGTTTGGACTTCGGGTTTGCCGACTTCGAGTTCAATGCTCGCGGCGGTTGCCGGAATCAAATATGCCATTGTGTAATCTTGCGAGCTTTGCGCCGCAACGGTAAAATTATCGCTCGTAGCTTTCGGCAATAATGGTACGCCATCAACTAACAGACGAAAAAATTCCGGAAGAAACTCCCCATTATCGCCCGCTTCTTTATCGGCCACGTGGATTGTCAAATTTAAGTAATGTTTACCTAATTCCGCCCGCTCACCAAAAGCGTCCAAATCCACGCTTGCATTCTGAATGGTGTAGATCATTTGGGGTTCTTTGGTGCTTGTCTGTCCGCCCGTTGCCAATTGAATGGGGTATTGAGGCATCAATCCATTCCCGTCGAGCGAGAGCAGCGCGGGTTCTTTGTTCTGCTCGTCTAAGGTTAGCTGGGCTCCGTTCCATTGGGCATTCGGCGGAACCCGGAAACTTATCTTCCGCTCCTTTGTGTCCCGTGGGTCAAAATTTTCGGAGTAGGGCTTTTTATAAACAGAGCCATCACCAAGCCGTAATTCCCACAGCCCGCTCTCAATCCTAACCGCATCTTTTAACGTATTAACAACCGAGAATGTGATGTCCGCCACGGCAGAATTGGAATTATCTATCGGCAGATCAGCCGCTGCTCGATTGGAAATTACCGCTTTGGTCACGGTGTATTGCAGATTAGCGTATTTCAGCGTTCGCGGCGACGTCAATGGTAATTCGCGTTCAAACGGCGCTGTTGCCGGTTTCTCGGCGGCCGGAAGCGGTTCTTCGCCGGAGCCCCGGCTCGAAGAGTTCCTGCTAATGATGCCGCAACTTGCCATCCAAAGAAGGCTGCCGCACATTAGCAATAATTGCAGGCGCCGGCTGGTCGAATTGGAAAATTTAATTTCCTTCTTATTATAACGGATTTTCCTTAAAATATTTTTCATAACAGATTATTGGTTTTTAGAAATAGTAATGTCCCGGTCTTAAGTTAAGGGCGGCTGTTTTAACCTTATCAAAGTTCATAAACCGTTTATTTCCAACAAGATTGTTCAGAAAAACTTTTCTGTAACTTAAGCCCGGGGCATTACTGAAAATTTATGATTAGTCTTTACATTTGTCTCATCCCTTTGAGGGCGAGTTTTTCAGCTATTCTGGCGACTTTCCTAATTTTCAACAGGTTGGGATAAGTCAACTGAGCTTGAATCGCCGGAGATCCCAAACCGATACACTTGTCCTTCAAATGCGTCAATCACCCCCGGTTTTAGTCGGCCGATGTCGAGAGGCGTTGTAATTTGATTTGAATCCCCGGCGTAAACAATTGCTTGCGCCTGTCTTGCCAATTCGCGGCAAAATCGTTGTCCGCCTTTTCCGTTGGCCGCCTGACAAGCGGTAATGTAAATACTGTCAACCAGATTTCTGAGTTTGCTGAACTCTTTGAGATTTTTAAAATGAATTCCCGTGCCGATATGTAAGCCAAGAAATTCGCCTTTCTCATCAACGAAACCGTGACAGAGGAAAATTAAAGCGGATAGTTTTCCGCCGGGAGCGTTCGCCGCGACAGACGCCACATTGTTAATCAACCAATGGGGCGTTACGTTCGGTGCGACCAATCGGGTGTTCCACATTTGATACTCGTAAAACCCGGCAGTATTTAAAGTCATGGCCGGATGCGGTATTTTGATCATCAGGTATCTCCTTTCTTTTATTTGCAACTTATCTAAATTGCTGCAAAATAACTACTTTGTCCGATAATAAAGCCGATTTGCGCGCAGCTATTCAAATGTAACCCAGACGATCAACTTTGTATCTTTCAGAGACAATTTCCTGAAAGCCGGTTTGATGGAGCATTTCTTCTAATTGGGGTGACACAAAAATTGAGAAACCGTGCCGGGTAAAAGGCAAACGGCGCATAGCTTCAGCCGGGCGAATGCCGAGAACCAACTGACCTCCGGGTTTAAGAACACGAAAAATCTCGCTCATCCCGCGCTTCAGATCCGACCAGAAGTAAACTGTATTGACAGTCAGTACGCCGTCAAAAATGGAAGTGCCGAGCGGGAGTTGTTCAACACTTGCGGAAAACAGTGAGAGCCTTTTTTGATTAATGGCTCGTGCAAAACGCTTTTCAGCCCGGGACATCATAACATCGGATATTTCGACGCCCGTGACAGATCCTCGTTGAACATTATCAAGCAGTAGCTCTAACCCGAAACCGCCCCCAAAACCGATTTCAAGGATATGGTGCTGGGGTTGAACGCCCAGCGCATTTATAGAACCGGCAATGATGCGGGCATTGCCGCTATCCATAAGTCGTCCCCACAGGCGACCGAAGTGTCCGGTCGGCTGTCGAAACTGTCGTGCAATAAATTTCATAGTCATAAATTCCTCCTCTTCATCCAGAGAGAGATTTTCCTCAATTTAACTTGACCGGTTTTCAAATAGTCGTCAAAGTTTTCCACACTTTATTTGTGAGCCTCATCACGCATATTTAAAGTAGGCTGAGCCACCCGGCATCACTGTCATGGTACGAACATCCTTATATGAATAAGCTGCATTAAACCCCCAAATACTATCAATCGGAGCGGTCACCTTGACTCCGGCACTAACGGCTAAGTTCTTTAAAAAGTCATAGCCTTTTCCAAATTTACTGGCAGTTCCCGTTCCATCCCACTCGGTAATATTGCTAGCACTGGCAGAGGCGCATCCGTGAATTTCGATTCCGCGCGAATTAGCCTTAAACGTACCCTTCAATTTGGCAAACTTTGCGGCTTTAATTGGTCCCACCCAATCTCCAAGAGCAATCATTCCGGAATTTCCATGGGCACATAAAAATAAGCAATCTATAAATCCCGGGTTTGAATCGTAAGTGTCATAGATCCAATCTACAACCGTATCAACCTTATCTGATAGGCTAAATTCTCCAACCAGGGGATTTTTTTCATTGCCCGTCGAAAACCAGCCAAAATCATCTTGTTTAGCAAAAATAATCATTTCTCCTTATTTAACTCCTTCAAAACTGCTGCTTGATAATTAGTCAAGGCGTGATTTGTTGAGTCACGCCTTGCACAGTTTTTATGCCTTTGTCCTCGTTGCCAAAATAAGCGGTGAAACGCCTGGTGCATTTACCAGCCGCGCATTTTCGAAGCCGGCCTCATCAAGCCAGGATTTAATTTCTTCAAATGAAAATGTGTCGCCCACTTCGGTGTTAACCAGCATATTGACGGCGAAAATCAAACCCGGCAAAGGCGCCGTGCGGTCTTCATTGACGAGCCATTCGGCGATTGCCACCGTACCGCCGGGAGCGAGCGCATCAAAAATCTTTTTCAATAGTTGACGGCTTTTCTCGGCGCCTTCGCTATGCAGAATTTGTCCAAGCGTGACAACGTTGTGATTTTCACCAAAATCAACGCTGAGCAAATCCCCGGCGACAAATTTGAAACGATTGCCCAGACCGAATTTCTCGGCAGTTCGTTTCGTCACCGGAAGGACGCCCTCCCAATCAACCGCAGTGACGGAAACCTTCGGTGAGGCCTGCGCCAGTGCAATTCCCCAAACGCCCGACCCCGCCGCCAGATCAAGCACGAAAACTGATTCTTGCGCGTCGGCAATTTGCAGTTCCTGCGCCAAGGCGCGCGCGGGTGGATAGTTAAGCGCAAACAGGTCTTCGACAAAATTCACGAAAAACTTGGTTCCATCCGATTCTTCATTAACCGTCATGATAGGTTTTCCGGTTTTGACAACTTCTGCCAGCTGGATCCATTTTGGTAAAATATTTACGGTTGTATGGTGAAAAAATCTGCCGATGAATGACGGTTTACCGCTAACTAAAAACTCGGCGGTGTCCGGCGCGAGAAGATATTTGTCGCCGACTTTGGTTAAAAGCCCTAATCCGACTATCGCATTTAGTAAAATTCGCGTTCCGCGTTCCGATGTTTCAGCTTTAGCACTGACTTCTTCGACGGTTTTTGCGCCTGCTTCGATGGCGTCAAAAACTTTATGGCGAACCGCTGTGTCGATTAAAATCGGCGGCGCAAAGGCAAATGAAAACTGCATGATTCGCTCCGGCGTGACCGGGCTTTGTCCATTGGTTGTATTTGTATTACTCATATAAAACTCCTTTATAAATTATGATTAAATTTCCATAGTCCGAAGACTATTTTTAACCTCACAAACCTTTTCGATTTATAAGGTTAAGATCGTTTTCCGGCCACAGACCGGCAAATCTAAACTTCGATTAAAAAGACCGGATCTCCCTCAGAGATTAAACCGGATCTGAGCGTTGACCCGTAAATTCCGGCGTTATTTTGATTAGAGCGGACGACGGTTTTTAGAATTTGCGGAGTAGAAACGGCGGTGTCAGGATCAAAGTTGATCATTGCGCAGCGCGCATCACGCTGCATCACACTCATCGACGGTCCGTCATTCTCCTTGCCAAACGCAATGATCTTTCCCACCCATTTATCTTCCTCAAATGCGGCGGCCGTAGTGCCGTTCGTCTCTAAAAGAATATTGGGACGAAAGCGACGCGGGTCGAGATCAGAACCGGACATTCTCCCGATTTCATCAATTGTTGCAACGTTTATCAGCGAAATCATTGCTTCATCAAAAATCCCGTGATTTAGTTGAAAGAGTGCGACCGGACTCTTATACGCCGCCGAGATTTCCTCCCGCAGAACTTCACTGCGTAACTCTAAAATGTTTTCGTCCGGGGTGACGATATGCGTTGGTTCAGCCGCGTTTTGACTGATTGGTTGATACCGTAGTAATCCCGGAAATCGGCTGCCGATTAGCCACGGAAAACCGCCCGTCTCTTTAGTCCGCATAAATGCAAATCGCCGATCACCTTCAATGCCGTGCCAACCGAGCGCTGCCTCCGCGAGACGTTCTCCGGCCATAGATTTCACAGGGTACCGATAAATCGCTTTAATAAATCCAATTTCTTGCATGATATTTTTTCCCTGAGCCGCCATCGCCGCCGGACAACTCTAATTTAATTCTTTCCCTTTCTAAAATTTGTGTGCCTGACGGCCGAACGAAAATTATTTGTCATCAATCGGGTTTGATACTTTTCTTTTTTATCTTTAAAATTATTGCCTCTCGAAGTTCGGTCAGCGAGACATCTTTTTTGTCTGTTTGACTCAAAAATATTAGCCGGTCGGCAATTGATAAAACCTTTTTCATTTGCTTCTCGGCAGATGAATCCAACGTACTACTGAGGTATCAAGATGTCCTTAAATTTAAAATCAAATAATTATCAAAATAATCTCAAAGAGATTAAAGATAATGATTCTTTAGTTTATGAGTTTGAGGGGTTTCGTCTTGATGCCGCCTTTTTAATGTTGTCACGCCACGGCGAGGAATTTTCTCTCACGCCAAAAGTCGTCGAAACATTGCTTGCCCTCGTTGAACGGCAGGGTGAAATCGTCAGTAAAGACGAATTGATGGAACGTCTCTGGGAGAATTCTTTTGTCGAAGAATCCAATCTCATCCAAAACATTTACGTTTTGCGAAAAGCGGTCGGTACAATGCCAAATGGCCGACCGATAATCGAAACTCTGCGGCGGCGCGGCTATCGCTTTAACGCAGAAGTAACGATAAGTAGTGAGGAAAAACGTATTCTTGTGGGCGGTAAAGCGGCAATTCAAACTGAAGAAAGTTCTCCTGTGAGACTTCCCGCGGCGGCTTCCCCAAAAGCCAAAAGATACCGGTTTCTTGTTCGCGGCCTGCTGGCAACTTGCTGTTTGATGATTTTGGCAGGCTTTATTTGGTTGGTTTTTTTTAACTTTCAACAGCAGAACCGCGCACTTTCAACCCAACCACCAAACATCGTTTTCAAACGCTTAACGCCCGACATTGACGCTCACTTTCCGGTCGTTTCACCTGACGGCAAGTATTTGGCATATTCGCAAATTGAACACGGCAAAGACAGTTTGTGGCTCAAAGACATTGCGAGCGACGGGGCGGTTCAACTATTGCCGCCAATTGACCTTGGCGAAGGCTACACCGTGCTTCATTTTTCGCCCGATGGAACCGGGCTTTACTATTCGACGCATCGCCCAAACACTCCCAACGGAACAATTTTTCGCCTGACCCTGGCAAATGGCGCCCAGCAAATAATTGCCGGCGATGACATTAGCCCGTCCGCCGTTTCACCTGACGGCAAACAACTTGTTTTCATTAACAGCAAATATGATTTGATGATGATCAACACGGACGGAAGCGGCGAGCGTGTCCTGCGCCATTCTGATCCTGATGAGCACTTTGTCTCCTGGGGTTCGCAAATGTCATGGTCGGCGGACGGAGCACGAATCGTCCTTTGCGGCGGACATAACCTAAATGGTAGTTATTATGCCGATTTAATTGAAATATCGGTTAGCGATGGAAGTGAGCGCAGAGTTTTCACATCTTCAATTTTGCAGC
>JBDTZT010000681.1:0-2942 GCA_040005005.1 Actinomycetota bacterium | reverse complement strand
TGTTCGCCTGGTGAATCTTCTGGAACTCATTCTTACATTCAGGTTCTGGCGTTCGATATGGCTTGTTGAAATATGATCTGGGTCCGGTGAACCCGATATTACCTTCCTAATTGCTCCAATATATTTTGTTCGCTTATCCTCTTTACCGTCTTTGTCTTTTGAGTTATTGCTATACTGTTTAATTAATTGAGCAAAATTATACCGACAAAGAAAAATATTTGAATGATAAATAAACCAATCAACTTTGACCTTTTTTATTTAAAAAAATCGTTTGGTTAGGTGTAAAAGAAAATTTCTAATTCAATACATAGGAGAAAATATGAAAAACAATTTAAATCTAATTTTATTGGCAGTTCTGACGATGGTTTTATTCGCCAGTGCCTGCGGGGACAAAAATGCAGCTGAAGCTAACAAATTTGTTGAATCGGCAAATAAAAAAACGCAGGAAGCAAAAGAAATGGTGGATAAAATGCCGAAAAATATCGGTCAATGGATAGACGACACAAAGGACATCGCCGAGTCGCAGAAAGCGCATGAAGCGGAAGCCAAAGAAACGTTAAAAAAATGGGACAAAATTATTGAAACTGAAAAGTCCGCCGCCGGTGATTTTCGGGAAGCCGTCAAGTTGAATTCAGATCAAACATACAAGAATTATTACGAAGCCCTCGCCAAACAGATGGATATTCAGGTTGAAAAAGGAAACACCAACAAATCGGTATTTCAGTCTTTTCTGGACAGTAGTGATTGGGATGCTTTTGGCGAAAAGGCAGGTAGTTTTAAGGCTAAAATGCAGGATTTACAGAAACAGGATGCCGATAATGCGGCACAAATCACAAAGCTCGAAACATCATTGCCGAATGCCAAAAAATAGCGTCCAGCAATAATTCGGCACACGAGATTTTAAGTTCTTAAATAACTGAGGTCGCCGATTATAAAAATTTAAGTGTTATTGTCCGCCGGAGCGTGGGAAATGACACGAAAAAGTGGGGATAAAGTGTAAATTTTCAAATTACAAAACTGAGGAGCTTAAATATGATAAAACGACGTGATTTTCTAAAAGCAGCCGGCACTCTGATATTACTGCCGCTGAGTATTATTCCGCTGGCTGAGGATTCAAATGCTCAGCAGCCGACTCCAACTCCGTCTCCGTCTCCAACTCCTAAAGATAATAATTTTCCTCACTCTCATATTATTACCGAACCTTGTGTCGGCTTGAAAGACGGGGCTTGTGTAGATGTTTGCCCGGTGGATGCAATATACGGCAAAAATGAAGATTGGGAAATATTGTATATCAATCCTCAGGAATGCATCGACTGCGGTCTGTGCATTGATGCCTGCCCGGTAGAAGCCATTTATCCAATGGAAGAGGTTCCTGATAAATGGAAATCATGGATCGCAAAGAATTATGAACACTTTGGATTGACGCCGCCGAAATAGCAGTAACATAAGTCAAAAGGTAAAATCCGGCGGAAGTTCGGAGTTGGAGTTTAAGATTTCCGGCTATGCTTTTATCAACAACGGAAAATCTGAATTCGACGGGATTGACGGCGACCGCCCCCGCTCTTATTTTTGGACTGCGACCAGCAAAAACGTCAACAACCAAACGATTGCCATTCGCCGCCGGATTGAAGCGAAAAACGGCAATATCTTTCGCTTTAGCAATCCGGCGAATGGTTACGCCGTCGCTGTCCGGTGTGTGCAATAGTAAAAAGACATTTTTGGAAATAAGAAAATTGTCTTAGCCGGCGAACACCGTTAATGACCTCATTTAATCAAATTGATCGTTTATGTATTTGAAGACTGTCATTTTCAGCCAAAGGAGAAAAAAAATGATTTTCAAAATAAATAATTGGATAAAGTTAGCATTGGGTTTGTCGTTGATGTTTTCAGTTTTTAGCTTTAGCGCAATGGCGCAGGACAAACCGTTGGACGCAAAATCGCAGACATCTTTAATCAAGGCACTTAAAGACGTCGTTTCTAAAAATGCCTTCGATGAAAAAAAATCCGCGATGGTCGCCCAAAAGTGGGATGCCCGCAAAGATTTGGCGGGCAAAACCAAAACGCAGGTGATCAATCTATTGTTTGAAGATGTCAAATCCGTCATCACGGATTCGGGAATTCAGTATCAAATCTCTTCAATATTCTCGATGTATAAGCAAATGCCGGACAGCCAATTTGCCGGTCAAACGGAATCACAGATGGGTTCAAGTTCAAAACCCGAAGCAGTCGAACAATTAACTAATATCACTTACCCGTTTCATCCGTATGTCGGTGAAAATGAATTAGTGGCAAAACTTCCGGGAACGAAAGACATTGAAGCAGGAAAGGCGGAAGATAGAAAAAATCGCATCGCCGGTTTCGATGCCGCGCTGAAGGCAAATAACAAACTGAACGCCGACCAAAAAGCGTTCGTCCGCAGCAATTATGACCAGCTCATCAAAATCACGGACAAGATAACCGAAGATGCAATGGATAAAAATTTCCCGACCGAAAAATGGGTTATGGAAGGCTTGGATAAAATCTATTCAGCGAAATTTACGCTCAAAGAACTCAACGATTTAATTCAATTTTTCGATACGGAGAAAGACAGTCCGGTTTTGAAATATATCCGGCAGACGCAGCTGGAGCAAATCATCACCGGCAACGGCGGCAAATTGGATTACACCGCCGCTGACCAAGCTGAATACGATAAATTCGTCGCCACACCGCTTGGCAAAAAGTGGTTCGCCGCTTTTATTACCGATACCAAAGCGTATGCACAGAACAAAAACCGGGCGGCGCAATCAATTCCCGATGCCGACGGATTTGCGATTTACGAACCGGCAAATCTGAACAAACTTTTCAATAAATTTATCGCGGAGAACTACAAGAAATAAAGGTTCGAGTTATTTTCCGAAATGCTGACCCGTTGCGCCCCGTTTTCTTGTTTTTGTAATCAGGGC
>JBDTZT010000680.1:0-2947 GCA_040005005.1 Actinomycetota bacterium | reverse complement strand
GCGGTTGTTTTGTTCATTACATATCTTTTTACGCTGTATTTCTCGCTCGTCACGCACAAAGAATTTTTTGTCGGCGAAGCTCTGCAAGGCGCGGCGCAGGAAGTCGGTCGTGAAGAAGAAGAATCGGGTGATCATTGGTCGAAAAGGAAATCAGCGTTAGTTTTGCTGATTGCGACCGCGTTTGTTGCATTGATTTCCGAATTTCTCGTCGGCGCGGTCGAAGCGGCGCGCGGGGCGCTCGGTTTTACCGAAGTTTTTGTCGGTGTGATTGTCGTCGCGATTATCGGCAACGCGGCGGAACATTCGTCAGCAGTGATGATGGCGATGCGCAACAAAATGGATTTGAGTCTCGGAATCGCGCTCGGCTCATCTTTGCAAATCGCGCTTTTTGTGGCGCCGGTGCTGATCTTTGCGTCGTATCTTTTCGGCAAACCGATGAATCTGGAATTTACGATTCCCGAAGTGGTCGCGGTTTTCGGTTCGATTCTGATCGTTCAGCAAATCTGTTCGGACGGCGAAAGCAATTGGATTGAAGGTCTTCAGCTGCTTTCGGTTTACTCGATTCTGGGAATTCTGTTTTACTTTTTGCCGGACACGCATTACGCGACAACCGAAATGATCCCAAACGCACCGGCGCATTAGTAAAAATGCTTCGTTAAAAGGAGTTTAGATAAAGTCGGATAACAACCGATCCAAAATCCACAATCTAAAATCCAAAATTGAAATATGGCTTGGATAAAAACAATTCCGTTTGAAGAAGCGGACGAAAAACTGCAAGAAATTTTGGTGAAAACGCGGGGCGAGTATCCGCAGGAATATGGCTCTCCGGCTCCGAAAACGCTCCCGATAGACGAGTCAATTGTCGATTCGCATACGCTGATTCCCGAGGCGCTCTATCACGCTTTTTCAACCTTCAGCGCGGTGATGTCGCCCGATTTGCCGCTTAAGCGACGGCAGCACGAAATGATTGCAACGCTTGTTTCGGTCACCAACGATTGCTTTTACTGACTGGAATCTCACGCAGAGTTTCTGCGTCTCGTAACTTTGGATGATGATTTGATCGCGGCTCTGCGTGTAGATTATAAAACTGCGCCGATCACCGAAGCCGAGCGCGTGATGTGCGATTATGTTGTGCAATTGACCAAAGACGCTACGAAAATTCACCCCGGCTATCACGTAAATCTTCGCGCCGTCGGTTTCGACGATACGGCGATCTTGCAGATCACGCTCATTGCTTCGTGGTTTAATTACATCAATCGCGTCGCCGATGCATTGGGCGTTGGGCGCGGGTAAAAACTTTTATGAAAAGAATCTGTGTTTTCTGCGGTTCAAACAACGGCGCAAATCCGATCTATCTGGAAACGGCGGTAACAGTCGGCGCATTTCTTGCTGCAAATAATATCGAACTCGTTTACGGCGGCGGTCGCGTCGGTTTAATGGGCAAAATCGCTGACACGGTTATGGCAAACGGCGGAAAAGTTATCGGCGTAATTCCCCAATCGCTGGCTGAAAAAGAAGTCGCGCACCAAGGCTTGACCGAACTTCATATCGTGGGTTCGATGCACGAACGAAAAGCATTGATGGCGGAACTCGCCGAAGGTTTTATCGCTCTGCCCGGCGGTTTCGGAACATTCGAAGAACTTTGCGAAATAATTACCTGGGCGCAGCTTGGAATTCATTCAAAACCATGCGCACTGCTCAATGCGGGCGGTTTTTACGACAATCTGATCGCGATGTTCGATTTTGCGACCCGCGAGAATTTTGTTCGAGATGAACACCGCAAACTTGTCTTGATCGAAAGCGAAATCGAGAAACTTTACGAATTGATGAACAATTTTTCGCCGCCGATGATCGAAAAATGGCTCGATAAAGAATCAACTTAAAAATGCAGAATTGCGATTTAATCATTTTCGGCGCAAACCAGCTAATCACTTGTGCTTCAAACGGCAAACCGAAGCGGCTTTCGGAAATGCAAAATGTCGGTTTGATTGAAAACGGCGCTGTTGCCGTCATAGAAGACAAAATCGCGGCGGTCGGCAAATCGGAAGAGATCTTTCGCGAATTTGAAAGCGAAAATACGATTGATGCAAGCGATAAAGTTATTTCTCCCGGTTTTGTCGAATGTCATACTCATATTGTTTTTGCCGGAAATCGGCTGAACGAATTTGAACTCAAAATCAAAGGCGCGGATTATCTCGAAATTCTAAAATCGGGCGGCGGAATTATCTCGACCGTTCGCCAAACCCGTAAAGCAAGTTTGCCGGACTTAATAGAGCAAAGCCGCCGGCGTCTTGATAAAATGCTCGCGCTCGGCATTACGACTGCCGAAGTCAAAACAGGTTACGGACTCGACACCGGCACCGAACTCAAAATGCTCGAAGCAATCTTTGAATTGGACAAAACTCATCCGATTGATTTGATCCCGACATTTCTTCCTGCGCATGCAGTTCCACCTGAATTTAAGGAAAATTCCGATAAATATGTTGATTTGATTTGCGACGAAATGCTTCCGAAAGCGAAAGAAATTATCAATTATCAATTATCAAAGACTCAAGACTGTTTTGTTGATGTTTTTTGTGAGAAGAACGCTTTTAATCTCGAACAATCGCGCCGCGTTTTGGAAACCGCTAAAGCACTTGGCTTCGGCATCAAAGCGCACGTTGACGAATTTACAAACTTAGGCGGCGCACGGATGGCAATTTCGCTCGGCGCAACTTCGATTGACCATCTCGACGTGATTTCCGACGAAGAAATTGCGCTTCTTGCGCGTTCGGAAACGATCGGAGTCGTCACTCCGACCGTCAATTTTAATTTCGGCTCAAGTGAATTTGCCGATGCGCGAAAATGTATTGATGCGGGCTGTGCCGTCGCGCTTTCGACCGACTACAATCCGGGAAGTGCGCCGTGTCCGTCGTTGCCGAACGCGATGGCGATTGCCTGTCGTTAT
>JBDTZT010000074.1:0-9885 GCA_040005005.1 Actinomycetota bacterium | reverse complement strand
AAAATCGGCAATTGCGTTGCCATATCGAGCCAGCGTTTTTGAATCTCGACGTAACTCGTCATCGTCGCTTGTGCAAAATCGGCGATCGCCGCAACGGGCGAAGAATCGTCCAATTTCAGATTTTGCTTTAACGCATTGACCATCTGCGCGTTTTGCTGAGCGGCAAAATCGAGCCACGCAGAACGCATATTGACAAGAATTTCAAGCCCTTTTCCGGCTGCTCCTTGCGCCGCGCCGAGCGCGTCCGCACTGCCGAAATTCGCGCCTGATTGAACCGTCTGCATCAATTGTGTACTTTGCTGCATCGCAATTTCCGACCAGTGTTTTTGCGCTTCGATAAAACTTTCAACGCCGGTTTTTGCCCAGTTTCCGAGTGCTTCGGTCGGCGCATTTTCCGACATTCCCATCACTTCCGAAACGGTTTTGAAAAGGAGCGCGGTTTGCTGCGTCGTCATCTCTAACCACATTCTTTGCGCTTCGATTAATTGATTGACAATCATTTTTGCCCAATCGGCCGGTACTTGCGCCGCGCTTGTCGCTGATGCCGCTTGCGCTTTCGGTTCAGCCGTTTTTTCGGCTTTCGGCGCAGAAACCGGTTTTGTTGCGGCTTTCGGTTTCGCCACTACTTTCGGCGCGGTTTTCGGTTTTGCCGCAGCCTTTGCTTTTGTTTCAGTTTTCGGTTTTACTTCTTCGGTTTTCGTCGTTGCTTCTGCTTTGGTTTCGGCTTTTGGAGCCGTATCGGTTGTTTTTTTTGTTTCTGCCATTGTCGGATTTCCTCAAAAAATTAAATTTCGGTGCAATAAATATAAAAAAGTCTGCGATTTATGACAACCGCAGACTTCCGTAGAGGAGAGGAAAATTTTATTTCGCGTTGGTCGAAGTTTTCGCTTGCGCCGTCAGATTTTCGACTGACTTTTCAACATTGGCGAGAATGCTTTTGCCGAATTCGGCAACTTCTTTTTGCAAAGGAAGTTCCATTTTCGCGGCTGAATTGATCAATGCTTCACCCGTCGAAGCAAAAAGTTTAATCCAGTCTTGACGAATTTGAGTGGTCGCATCCCAATAGTTTTTCGCAACTTTCAATGCGTCAACATTCGCGTCATAACCTGCTTTATACATTCCTTGAACGTAACCTTCGGTTGCTTCTGCGGCTTGAACCGCGCTTTTCAAGGTCACATTCGCCGTTTTTTTGGTTAATTCCATCGCCGTATCAATCGCTTCGGTGCTAATTACTTTCTTTGTCATTTTTATATTCTCCTTCTTTAATTCCGTTAATATTTTTTGTTCAGCCGTCTTTTTTGCAACTGACATTTTGGATATTAAACAATCAATCAAGGCTTGTCAAGTAGAAATTTCGCATTTGCGAAATAAAGTTGTAAGAAAAATAATAAAGCCAAATATTTCAATAATTAAAGTTTTCGCAATGTGGATAATATTTTTGCAATAGACGCGATAATGAGCAAAATTGGGTTGTTTTCTTATTTGCATTTGCGAAATTTATTTTAATTCAAGTAATTCAACAGTTAAATAAATAAAATAGAATTCAACCGCGTATTTGTGCTAAAATTCTTTCGCTATGGCGAAAAAGAAAAAAACGGAAGAAGATTCGGACGCGCTGGTCATCAAACGCTACGGAAACCGCCGTCTTTACAACACGGAAACGCGCAGTTATGTCAATTACGGAGAACTCGCTAAACTCGTGCGCGACGGTCAGGACATTAAAGTTGTTGATTCAACGACCAAAGAAGATGTCACGAAAGCCGTTTTGATTCAAGTGATTCTGGAAGAAGAAAAAAATAAAAAGACAATTCTCCCGACCGAATTTCTTTTTCAGCTGCTTCGTTCGCGTGAAGATTCGGTGCAGGATTTTTTCAAAAATCATCTTTCCGCAAGTTTTAACGCCTATTTAAAAACCAAAGAAGAATTCGACAACCGTTTCCGGACCATGCTCGAAATGGCAACGTCTGCGCCGCAACTATGGGAAAAACTAATTCCGGGCGCAGAGGTGATGAGGGAAATTTTAACGGGCAAGAAAAAAGATGAAGATTAATCAGTAAAGTGATCGGTAGCGAACATTTTGCAAGACTGAAAATAGACTTGTGCAATTATTATTTTGCCTTTTACTTCTACAATGGTGAGTAAAACTCGCTACCGCTCGCTATAGTGATTAATAAGCAACTCATTACCGCTCACGATGCTGATTAACGATTGCGCCCGTATTTCTCATGACTTGAAACCCAATCGCTTGACGAAATTGCCGAAGCCAGCGAGATTTCGCCAGCGAGGACAACGCCGGCGACGATTTCGGCGAATTTATTAACTGTTCCGCGACCGACACAGCCGAGAGCTTGCAGACATTCATTTTGAGTTGCTAAACCGGTGCCGCCGCCGTGCGTCGCGACGATCAAGGATGGAATCGTGATCGAAATATACAAATCTTTTGCGGGCGTGAGTTCGGTATAGACAATCCCGGCGGACGATTCGGAAACATTCGCCACGTCTTGTCCGGTGGCAATGAACATTGCGGTAATTCCGTTCGCGGAATGGGCGCCGTTGTTATTTGCGCCCGACATAAACGCGCCGACGTTGGCAACCCCCGAGTGATACGTCAAAGATTCCGGTTCGACGCGCATATGTTCGATCAAAACGTCGCGCGGCACGGTGCATTCCGCCGTTACACGTTTGCCGCGCGTTCTCATAATATTGACCTGCGAAGCCTTTTTGTCGGTCGCAAAATTCGATTCCAGATAAAAATGTTTGATGACGTCTTTTTCATAAGCGTCAATGATCCAGCTGCAAGCTGCAAAAGTGGCGCGTCCGACCATATTTTGTCCGGCGGCGTCGCCCGTCGTGTAATTGAACCGCAGATAAACAAATTTGTTTGAAGTGTATGGATCAATATATTTGAGTTTCGCGACGCTCGATGTCGCTTCGGCTTCTTCCTTGATCTTTTCGATGTTGCCCAAAACCCAACCGACGAATTTGCGGCCTTCGCGGGCATCTTCAAAAACAAAAACCGGTGCGCGCTGCATCGCGTCCGAAACGACCGTTGATTTTACGCCGCCCGACAGATTTAAAACCTTAATTCCGCGATTATACGAAGCGATCAAAGTTCCTTCGGTCGTCGCCAGCGGAATCAAAAAATCGCCGATGGCATATTCGCCGTTGACTTTAAGCGGTCCGGCAAAACCGACCGGAACTTGCACGACACCCGTAAAGTTTTCGCAGTTTCCGGCTGTCGTGTGCGGGTCAAACGAATATTGTCGGGTGTGTTCAAGACGCGCACCGGTGTATTTTTCGACAAAATCCTGCCGCGCTTTGATCGCCGTTTCCGAATAATCGTCCTGTGCGTCGCGCGGAATCCGCACTTCCAGATTTTCGGTTTGCGCAATCGAATCTTCAACCTCGAATTTGAGCGCACCGAACGGTTTTGCCTTGAAAGCGATGTTTATTTTATGCTTGCCATTTTCGAGATTGGCGATTGCACATTTCACGGTCAAAACTTTTCTGAGCGGAAACGCGGCATCCGTCACGGTTTCAGCCGGCACGAAATTGCCGTCGCCCAGATCAACCGAAATTTGCCCCATCGGAACTTCATGTTCGTCAATTTTGATGCCCGTCAGTTCGGTAAATTCGCCGTCGCTTAAACGGTTTTTGAGCGCAAACTGCACGCCGCCGTTCGTATTTTTCAGACTGTTGTTCGTGTAGAGTTGCCGCAAAAGCATACTCGGAATCGGAAAGAAACTCATAATTTTGGTTATCCTTTGACTGATAGTTGAGAGCGTTGTGTGAATTTTACTTTTGTTGGCTGATAAATTCAAACTCTATTGAATGTTCAAGGTTTTTAAGACGTGGAGGCAAGAATAACTTTGAGTAGCGACCTTTAGGAGCGGGTGCGTTTCCAGTCAAAATCGTTTGCTATTGATGAATCAATATTCAAAACATTACTTTCAATTTACTACACACCTTTTTAACTTAAAGAATCTTTTTCAGTAGTGGAAAATTGATTATTTATTGATTATTTATTATTGACATTACCCGTTTGACCATTTTATCGCAATAGATAAGATTAAACTGATAAATATCTTCGGGCGAATACATTTTTTCAATCTCGTTTCGCAACATCTTTCTTGCTCTGTTGAGGCGCACTTTTACATTGTTTTCGGAAATTTCCAATGCTTCGGATGTTTCTGTCACGCTGAGTCCGTTTAATTCACGAAGCGAAAATACCATTCGATAATCAGTCGGAATTTGTTGCAGGGCGTTTTCCAAAACGCGATTTAATTCTTTGATAAGAATATTTTTGTCTGCGTCCGGCGGGGGATTTATGAACATTTGTTGATAATTCTCGTGGGGCTTAAATTCGGTTGGAATTTCTTTTTGAAAACTATATTTTTTCTTCTTTTGAAAGCAGTTGTTAAGCATAATTTTGGTTATCCAAGTCTTGAAGGAAGAACGGTTTTCAAATTTTTGCAGATTTGTAAATGCGTTGATATAAGTCTCTTGCATCAAATCTTCAGTGTCCTGATGATTGTAAGCATAAGTTCTTCCCGTCTTGTATAAATACGAATTGTAGCGTCGGATGATGACCTCATATAAAATCGTTTCACCGCCTAAAACTTTTGCGATAATTTCGGTGTCGGAAACTTGCTCAAATTGTTTTATCCGATGTGGTTCAATCATTTTCAACGGCAATTTTATATTTCAAAATCAGACTTCCTCCAAAATAATTTCCGACAAACATAAGACCGATTATTCCCGCTTTCAAAATCAAAATAGTCAAATCATTCGGCTTTAACGCCGGATAGTTTTTGTATTGCGAATACGCCAACACAGTATAAACCATTAATACACAAGTATTGACACTTCCGTGTATCACTGCTGTTTTGACGGCTTTCGGATTGTCTTTAAGAACTTGTAGCAAATCAAAAATGCCGCATCCTATTGCCGCCCAGCCTAAAATTACGCCGCCCACTATTGCATAAAAAGATGTGTCTGTGAAAGTTCTGTTACCGGTATAGAAACCTAAAAATGAACACACAAATTCAAATGGAAAAAGTGCGATCGGAAAATGCACAAGCATTATGTGAATCGGATGTCCAAAAAATTTCATATTAGGCAAAAGCAAATAAAAGCAGCATCAAAAAACCGCTGACTGCGATTAGTGCGTGAACAACTCCAACCGGAACAATTCGCTTTTTGGCAAACATTTCGGCAAAAAATAATGCAAATCCTCCAAGTGCCGCGACGATGAACAAAATAATACTGAGTTGCGGAAAATTCTTTGGATTTTGAATTGCATACGCAATCAGCAAGAGCAGAGCAAGAGCGGCAATTCCGCCGTGTGAATAAACCACCGCTTTCGGTGCTTCCTTGTCTTGAAGCCATTTAACAAGAATGGTTACGCCGAGAACGGCGGCTAGCGCGAACAAAACGATTGGCAGATAAATCATAAATACTCCTCATACTTTTTGAAATTTTCGATTACATTTGATTAGAGTGATTAAGATTAGAATAGGTTACAAAATCAAACTAAATAATTTCGTTGATGGTTTATTTCGGATAAACTACAATATCTTGGATAACTTAATCAAAATTTTAACTATATGAAATACATATTTTTATCAATTGCAATCTTGCTCTTTATCTTAAATGCCAATGCTCAATGGCAAAAACAAAATGTTGATACCAAAGCGAGCTTGCGCGGACTTGTCGTAGTCAACGAAAAAGTCATCTGGGCAAGTGGCACGGGCGGAACGGTTTTGCGCGCAGTTGACGGCGGAAAAACTTGGTCGGTCATTAAAGTCGCGGGCGCCGAAAAACTCGATTTCCGCGATGTCGAAGCGTTTGATGAAAACACGGCTTACATTTTGAGCATCGGCACGGGCGAAAGCTCACGGATTTACAAAACGACGGACGGCGGAAAAACCTGGAATCTGCAATTTAAAAACACGAATCCGAAAGCCTTTTTCGACGCGCTTGCTTTTTGGGATAAAACACACGCAATGGCGATGAGCGATCCGGTTGACGGTAAATATCCTTTGCTCGAAACAAGCGACGGCGAAATTTGGAATTTATTAGATAACACTTTAGTGGCAGATTATAAAGGTGTGATGGCGATCGCAAAAAATGGTGAAGCGGCTTTTGCGGCAAGCGGAACCTGTTTGCTGACGCAAGGCAAAAACAATATTTTTCTTGTTTCAGGCGGCGCGGACGCAAGAGTTTTTCGCTCCTCCAACCGCGGTTTGAGTTGGACTGCCGCCGAAACGCCGATTATCAAAGGAACGGCGGGCAGCGGAATTTTTTCGATTGCGATGCGCGATTCAAAAAACGGCGTCATTGTCGGCGGAAATTACGAAAAGCCGAATGAGATAAACAATAATTTAGCTTTTACCAATGACGGCGGAAAAACCTGGAATTTATCGAAAGGTTTGAACGGCTATCGTTCGGGCGTTGCCTACATTGATAAAAAGACAATAATTGCGGTCGGCGCAAGCGGTTCTGATATTTCAACGGACGGCGGCAAAACCTGGAAAAATCTCGACAAGGAAAATTTCAATTCGGTGCAAGCGAAAGGCAAACGGGCAGTTTGGGCAGTCGGCGCAAATGGTTTGGTCAGCAAGTTTACATTAAATAAATGAGACGAAATAATACGACATTCATCGGCAAAATACTTTTGCCGGTTCTTTTGAGCATTGCAATTCAATCTTTCGGACAACAAACCAATTCGATTGTTTCAACCCAACAGTCCGTCGAAGAAAGCGTCAAACTTGCGCCTTGCCAAAACAATGCGCGACTTGAAGCGGTCAAAAAACTTTTTGTTCAGATGGGCGCGAAAGACAACGAAATCACGATTGAAAAATTTGATAAAGACAAGATTTCAAATGTATTGGTCAAGAAAAAAGGAAAATCCGCTGAAACGATTGTCATCGGAGCGCATTATGACAAAACCGATGAAGGATGCGGCGCGATTGATAATTGGACGGGAATTTCGATAATCGCGCATCTTTTCAAAACTTTGCGTCAAATTGATATGGAAAAATCTTATATCTTCGTTGCGTTCGACCAAGAAGAAAAGGGATTATTCGGCTCAGATGAAATGGCAAAAGCGATTCCGAAACAGAATCGTCAGCAATATTGTGCGATGGTCAATTTCGACAGTTTCGGTTTTACCGCGCCGATGTCTTTGCAAAGTGCCTCAAGTTCCAAAATGGTTTTAGTTGCCAAAAAACTGGCTGAAGAAAACAAGTTTAAGTTCATTGATGCGGCTTTTGAAGGTGCAGATGCGGATTCTTCGTCCTTCAAAAGCCGTGATATTCCATCAATAACTTTTAGCGGTCTCGATAGTAATTGGCAAAATTATTTGCATTCGAAAAACGACCAGCTTGAAAAAATAAATATGACGAGCGTTTATCTAGGTTACCGATTCGGATTGATGTTTGTCGCAAAACTGGATTTGGCAGGATGTAAAGAGAACAGATAAAACCAAAAATTTTATGCAATTTGCGTGGTCTGACATCATTGGTTCGATCGGCGTGGCGACAATAATTCTCACCTACATTCTGCTCCAGACCGAACGAATAAGAAGCGAAAGTCTGCTTTATTCGGTGCTGAACGGCGCAGGCGCGGGGCTGATTGTTTTTTCGCTTCTTTACAGTTTTAATTTTTCCGCTTTTGTAGTTGAATCTTTATGGGTTTTGATTAGCATCTATGGTATTGCAAAATATTTTCTGAAAGTGAAAAAGTGAAAAAGTGAAAAAGTTTTTATTTGCTTGATAACTGACTTTTCCACTTTTTCACATTAGATTATGAAATGGCTGATTGAAAGAGCGCGATATTTGCCGATTGTGAGTGTTTTCGGAATGCTGGCGGCGGCGATTACTTCGATTTATTTGGGCGTGGTAAAAACTTTTCAGCTTTTGCAAACAGCTTTTCTGCATCCCGCCGAGGCTGAACCGACACTTTATATTTTGTTTGAAGCCTTGGACAGCTTTTTGATCGCGACAGCTTTGATCGTCATTGCCATCGCGCTTTACGAACTTTTTATCGGCGAGCTTGAAGTGCCGGATTGGATGCTGGTCAAAGATTTAACCGAACTAAAGGCGAAGTTTACCTTTGTCATAATTCCCGTAATGGCGGTAAAATTCGTGCAGAAGATTTTGAAATACGACAATGCGGCGGACGTTCTTTATTACGGAACGGCGATTTCGTTGGTCGCCATCGCGCTGACGGTTTTCAACTTTGTCAGTATTAAAGAAAAACAAGCCAAGGAAACAGAAACAAAGGTTGATGACGGAGTCGAAACGCGCGCCGAAGATTTAAAAAAATAATGGAGTGAAAATTTATGGATTTTAACGGACAGGACAATTTTAATAATCAAAACCCGATCAACAGTTTAGTGCCGGATCGAACCGAGATGGAATGCGAAGAGCTTTTCGCGCAAGCCGACCGTCTATTGAATGACGGCGTGATTATTGATGCGGTTGATAAACTATCGCAGATTTTGAAACGAAATCCGCGTTTCGGCAAGGCTTACAATCATCTCGGCTGGGTTTATGAAACAAAGTATAAGAATATGCAGCGCGCCGAAGAATATTACCGCGCGGCGATGCAGTATTCGCCGCATTACACCGCGCCGTATTTGAATTACGCTTATTTTCTCTCGAATCAGGGACGTTTTGACGAGCTCAAAGCGCATCTCGACCTGACGGCACAGATTCCGGGCATTGCCAAAGACACGATTGCCAACGAATACGCGACAATGTATGAAATGACGGCAAATTTGCAAAAGGCGATTGAATATTACCAGCAAGCGGCGATTGTTACTTTAGACAGTACAAAACTCGATAAATATAAAGAAGGAATTGACCGCTGCCGCAAGAAAATGGATATTCTGAATCCGTCGGGCAGTTTTTAATTCGATAAAGCGATTTTTAGTTTTCGGTCTTTGGTCTTTGAAAGACCGAAGACCAAAGACCGAAGACCAAAGACTAAAATGCAAAATTTCATCAGCATTCCATTTAAAACCGAATCGGGTCTGTCGCAAATTGACGGAATGAGTAAATTTTCGTCCGCCGGGATTGTTTTAGAATTTGAATCGAAACTTTTCGGGCTGATCAAAAGCGGCGTCAAAGAGATTCGTCTGCCGCTCGCCGAGATTCTCGATGTCAAATTCCGCAAAGGTTTCTTCAGATTCTTTGCCAAGATCGAGATTCGTCTGAAAAACTTTACGCTGCTCAGTGAACTGCCGAGCAAGGACGGCAAAATCTCTTTGAAACTCGTCCGCGACGATTTTGAACGCGCGCAGGAAGCCGTTGCCAAACTCCAAAAAGATTTAACCGAAAACCGCGAATCGCTGCCGCCCGCGCACACGCCCGTCAGCGTTCTCTTCGACGAAAGCGAAGAGGAAACAAAAGAACTCGGCGAAAGCAACAATTAATTATTTCACGGCATCTTTTCAGCACGGAGAAACATTATGAGAAAATTAATCAAGGTTATTATTGTGGTGGTTATTCTTGCAATCGGTTTGATTGCCTTTTTCTTCACCCGAAAAGCTAAAATGCAGACCTTAAAGCCGCTCAGCACTCCGCAAAAAGCTGTCGAAGGATTGAATGAAGTGAAAGGCTACAAGAATTGGGCAAAGGTTAGTAAAGATAATTTTACGATGAATGCCGCCACTTCGATTGCCTGTGCCGCGGCGGTCAGAGAAATTCCGACAAAAGGTTCCGCTATTGAAAACAGCCCGCACAAAGACAAATACATCAATGTTTATGTCAATTCGCTCGGCAAAGATGAAATGCTCACCAAAAAAAATCCGAAATTTCCGATCGGAACGGTCGTTGTGAAAGAAAAACTCGCCGCGCCCGAAAGCCTGACGCCCGAACT
>JBDTZT010000679.1:0-2951 GCA_040005005.1 Actinomycetota bacterium | reverse complement strand
AGACAGCAGCGGCAATCGAACTCCTTAACGAATACGCCGCCGAACATTTGATTTTGGCGGTTGAAAACGCGGAAGAAATAGCCGAAAAAATTGTCAATGCAGGTTCGGTTTTTATCGGTAATTACTCGTGTGAATCGGCGGGCGATTACGCATCGGGAACGAATCATACACTGCCGACAAACGGGTCTGCCAAATCTTACAGCGGTGTGTCCTTAGATTCGTTTGTGAAGAAGATTACGTTTCAACGATTAACTGCCGACGGCATTAAAAACTTGGGAAACGCCGTCGAACTAATGGCGGAAGCCGAAGAGCTGCAAGGGCACAAAAACGCGATTTCGATCAGATTGAGGGCAATCAAGACAAGCGGACGCGGGTGAACGCGGATTGAGCTGATAAATCGGCGAAAATCCGTTAAATCAGCGCCACGGGCATCCCATTAATTTTATGAGTTTCAACTTGCAAAATTTAATTCGCGAAAACATCAAACGCTTAACGCCGTATTCTTCGGCGAGAAAAGAATTCAGCGGCGCGGCGCGGATATTTCTCGATGCCAATGAAAATAGTTTCGGTTCGCCGCTGCCCGTAAACTACAATCGTTATCCCGATCCGCAGCAATCAAAAATCAAGGAAAAAGTTGCAGCAATAAAAAATATAAAACCGTCTGAAATTTTTATCGGCAACGGCTCGGACGAAGCGATTGACCTGTTGTTTCGCATCTTTTGCCGCCCCGCCGAAGACAATGTTTTGATTTGTCCGCCGACTTACGGAATGTATCAAGTGTCGGCGGACATTAACGACGTTTTGATAAAACGCGCCAATTTAACGATGGATTTTCAGCTCGATTTTCAGGCGATTGAAAAGGCAATTGACGCGAATACAAAACTGCTTTTCATCTGTTCGCCGAATAATCCGACGGGCAATAGTTTCGGGCGCGAAGGAATTCTGAAGCTGGCGAAAAAGTTCGGCGGAATCATTGTTATTGACGAGGCTTATATTCATTTTTCAAAACAGCAATCTTTGCTTGCTGAAATAAACGATTTTCCGAATCTGGTCGTCTTGCAAACTTTCTCAAAAGCCTGGGGGTTGGCCGGTTTGCGCGTCGGTTTGGCTTTTGCAAATGAAGAAATCGTCAAACTTTTCAATAAAGTAAAACCGCCCTACAATATTTCGCAAATCGCGCAGGAAGCAATTCTGGATGCGCTTGAGAACCGCGAAAAGGTTAAGAAAACAATCGCCGAAATCATCTTTGAGCGCCAGAAGTTGAGTAAAAAATTACGCGAATTTTCTTTCGTAAAACAAATTTATCCGTCAGACGCAAATTTCATTTTGGTCAAAACGACTGACGCTGAAAAGATTTATGCTTTTCTGCTCGATGAGAAAATCGTCGTGCGAAATCGAAATTCGGTCGAACTTTGTGAAGGCTGTTTGCGGATTACGGTTGGAGCGCCCGGAGAAAACAAAATTTTGCTAAATTCGCTGAAAAATTATGAAAAAAGTTTTATTTATTGACCGCGACGGAACATTGATTTACGAGCCGGAAGATTTTCAGGTGGATGCTTTTGAAAAGCTGAAATTTCTGCCGCAGGTTCTCAACTATCTGGGCAAAATCGCGTGTGAACTCAGGTTTGAGCTCGTGATGGTGACGAATCAGGACGGACTCGGTACGCCTCAATTTCCCGAAGAAAGTTTTTTTGCGGTGCACGATTTTATCGTGCAAATGTTTGCAAATGAAGGAATTATTTTTTCGGAAGTTTGCATTGACCGCTCGTTTGCGCACGAAAACAAACCGACCCGTAAACCCGAAATTGGAATGCTCACCAAATATTTTTCGGGCGAATACGATTTAGCAAATTCTTTTGTCATCGGCGACCGCGCAACCGATGTGCAATTGGCAAAAAACTTGGGCGCGAAAGCGATTTTTATCAAAAATCCGAACTTCGATTTGGCGGAAAATGAAAACGTTTTCATCGCCGAGAGTTGGCAGGAAATTCTACGCCTTCCGCCGCGCCGCGCCGTGCATCAGCGAACGACAAAAGAAACCGACATTTCTGTTGAAATAAATTTGGACGGGACGGGCAAAGCGGAAATTTCGACCGGAATTTTATTCTTCGACCATATGCTCGAACAGCTTTCAAAACACGGGAATCTCGATTTGCGCATTGCGGCAAAAGGCGATTTGGAAGTGGACGAACATCACACGATCGAAGATACGGCAATCGCGCTCGGCGAAGCGTTTTCGCTCGCCTTACAGGATAAGCGCGGAATGGAGCGTTACGGATTTTGTTTGCCGATGGATGATTGCCTCGCGCAGGTCGCAATTGATTTCGGCGGGCGCAATTGGATCGTCTGGGAAGCCGATTTCCGCCGCGAAATGATTGGTAAGATGCCGACCGAAATGTTTTTTCACTTCTTCAAATCATTTTCTGATAAATCCTTGTGCAATTTGAACATTCAAGCGACCGGAACAAATGAACATCATAAAATCGAAGCAATTTTCAAGGCGTTTGCCAAAGCCGTCAAAATAGCGGTCAAGCGGGATCTTTCGAGCGATGTTTTGCCGAGCACAAAAGGACAAATTTAGCCACAGAGCACCCAGTGGACACTGAGAAAAACATAGCAATGATTTAGTATTACTCTGAAAACTCTGTGTTCTCCGTGGCAAAAAAATGAAAATAGCCATCGTCAAATACAACGCCGGAAACGTCGAGTCGGTCAAAAATGCGCTCAATCGTTTGAATATCGAGCCGATTTTGACGGACGCGGCCGAAGTTTTGCAGACCGCCGATAAAGTGATTTTTCCCGGTGTCGGCGAAGCCTCGACCGCAATGAATTACCTGAAAGAGCGCAATTTGGACAAAACCATCAAATCATTGACCCAGCCCGTTCTGGGAATTTGTCTCGGAATGCAGCTTTTGTGCAAATTTTCGGACGAAAACGAAACGGATTGTGTG